>JALEGK010000035.1 GCA_022763105.1 Rickettsiales bacterium
ATGCGTTTTGGCCCGGCGCGCTGACATTGGTGCTGCCCCTAAAGCCAGATGCCACCATTAGCGAAAAACTAACCGCAGGCGGCAATACGCTTGCTATTCGCTGCCCGAAGCATCCGGTAGCGCAAAAGCTGCTTCAGGTATTTGATGGTGGCTTAGCCGCACCCAGCGCTAACCGTTCGGGTAAAATCAGCCCGACCTTATCGCATCACGTCAAAGCTGAATTCCCCGATGAAGAATTGTTGATTATAGAGGGCGGCGCATGTGAGGTGGGGATTGAATCGACGGTGGTGTTATGCGACGAACAATCGGTGCGCATCTTGCGCTCAGGCAGTATCACCGCCAGCCAGATCGAAGCGCTGGGTATTGAGCTGGATATCTCGATGCAACAACAGACCGATCAACCATTACAATCGCCGGGTCTGCTAACCTCACATTACGCACCATCTTTGCCGCTGCGTATCAATGCAATGGAAGTAGAAAGCCACGAAGCGCTGATAGCTTTCGGCCCGCAGCCACTAAGCGGCGCGGCACGCACGCTCAATTTAAGTAGCCGTGGAGATTTAGACGAAGCGGCTGTACATCTATTTGCGACCATGCGAGCATTGGATGATTCGAAATTCTCTGGCATTGCTGTTATGCCCATTCCTAATCAGGGCATAGGCGTGGCAATCAACGACCGCCTACGCAGAGCAGCCGCAGATAGGGAGGCATAATCATGCGACGTTGGCTACGATCTCAATGGCTTTATATCCTGACACCATTGCTTCTTTGGGGGCTGTTCCATGTACTGGGCTTTACTAGCCCTGAAAAACAAGAAACACCGCAGATTATAGAGTCTGAATCGACACCGACTCAAGAGGTGGTCGACACGCCCTATGAACATAATTTCGGTGATCAACAAGACACCATCCCAACCATCGGACCCGATGGGTTCTATACCTCAGATGCCGGTCTGCGCTATGGGCCAGACCCGAACCCGAAATTCGCCAGCCGTATCGATCATGTCATGGCGCATACATTGCCCGATGATACCAAGCCCAAACATTCAATCTTCGTGGTGAAGGAAACCAGCGCCCTTCTAAGCCTCATCGATGAAGCCTGGAAGAAGAGGGGCCCACCGAAGAATCAAGGGGGCGGCGGTAGAGGGCGCGACGTCTACACCATCAATATGGGGCAGATTATTGGCGAGTCAGGCCAAACTCATATCCGCATCGTCACGGAGGCCGATTCAGAGAATGTGATTACCGCCTATCCGGTAGAGGTGCGATAATGAGCAACCAGCCAGTATGGTGCCCTATTTGTGATGAAGGCTGGGTCAACGCCGCAATCATCGAACCCATTGACTTACATCTATATGTTTGCGCTGAATGCGAGGCTTGCTGGCCCGATGCCATGGCCGTAAACACAGCACCATTTGAGCAATTATCCCAGACCATTGGCCGCTTGGGCTATGGAATTGAGCAGATTTCACTGAAATGGAAGGAAAAGGCTTGAAAAGCGTTTAGCCTTTGTGTACATCCTCTCATCTATCTTACTGCTCCTCGGTAGCTCAGTGGTAGAGCAATCGGCTGTTAACCGATCGGTCGGGGGTTCGAATCCCTCCCGAGGAGCCATTAAAAAACGCTGTCCTTTTGGGCGGCTTTTTTTATGCCATTTCATCGATGATTTTTTCACTGTGATGAGAACGAAGTTCGACGCCGAGGCCAACAGGCCGAGACGAGGCGGAACGCAGTGACGTCAATCTCTCCCGCTGAGCCATTCCTGATAAGAGGCTAAATCGACGAATAGGTCGAACGGCTTATGCTCTCTTGGCTGCCTCTGTAATGGCCTGCTCTAAATCTTTTGAACTACAGTCGAATTTATCAAGATAGTGAATATTGTCATGTTTAATATGTGTCTGCCCTTCGTTTCCGCTATTGCCTCTATGTTGGCCCTTTGAGTATAGAGGGCTTGAAAGCACCTCCTTAGAACTCATGACCCATAAAGTTATCTCATCTCTGAATACGGCAACCCAAATAAAAACGTCGCAGCATTGAGGTTTGAGCTGCTGAAAATTCATCAGAAAAGGTTTGTCTGTTTGCTTGGATAGAGCCTTGATATAGAGAGGCTCATCACTGTTGCTGTCTACAGCACGAGAGGCTTTAACTTCAATTTTAATCCCATCCAACCAAAAATCGTATTCACCTGAATATGTGGGATCAAGTTTCTTTGATGGTTTTTGAAGGGATGCACATTTTCCATGTACATAAGTTTGTGCGAATTTCTCACCAAAGCCGCGCGGGGCAGAAATTTCAAATATCCAAAGGTTTGGGTTTTGATTGATGTACTCTGTTCTTATCTCCATGTATTTTTCAAAAGATAAGCCATGAGTATCAAGCATATGACAAATGAGATGCTCGTATTCATTAAAAGGAAAAATTGATTGATCCTCTGAGATGATTTCGTGCAACCGATTCAGTTCAGCATCTGAGCCTGTAAAAGATGAACAAATTTTATTTTTTAAGTCTGTAAGTTCCATTTAGGCTCTCTATTTGCAAATGATTAAGCAGGGTTTCGTTAGAAATGTTTTTCTCACTATTGAGATAGTCTAAGTAAATGGGAACTTGTTCTAAGTTTGAGCGTAAAACCTTATGTGTATCATATAACTTTTGATGGAACCAATTGATAAGATCTAAATTGAAGTATCCAACTATTTTTTCAGTGCTTGCTAGCTGATGCTCGTTAACAATGATCATGTTTGCGCTATTTAACATAAAACGCTGCTTACAGTCGTAATAGAACACGATGTCAGAAGAAATAAATTTATAAATAATTTTACATGGTGCGGTATACAGCTCAAGCGGGGCCACTTGTTGAAACTCGGAGAAATCACTTCTGACGTAAGTGGATGGAGCTTTTAGTTGGTTATGCTGCTTAATGTCTGATCCTTTAAGGACAGGTATGAAGCCTTGCGTGGGAGTTTTTGACGTGTGTCTTTTATTGTTACCCGTAACAATTCCGAGTCCCCATTTGGCATTGTCTTTTAGGGTGACATGGCTTCTTTGCAGCATAGACTCAATAACATCCATCTCTGCTTGAGATATAGTGAAGTTAATAATTGAGAATGGGTTGCGTCTAAATGCATCCTGATCGTGGCTAGTAGTCACCTTGTCTTTGATGCAACTTGGTTTGTTGCCCTTAGTTTTTGTCTTTTTACTAAAGATGACTGTAGTGGCCTTGGTTACAAGCCCATCAAAGGCTTTGCCGTGATCAAAAAGAAAGTTTATTTCTTGCGATAAGATAATCTCACGGATTTCTTGAAAGGACTTTACGTTGAAAAATGACTCTGGGAGGAGCAAGCCGATTTGACCACCAGGTTTTACAGCGTTTATTATAGCTTTAGCAAATAATGAACAAGAGTCTAATGACTGGTTTAAACCTAATGTATTTGAGAGGCTTTCTTTTTCCTGTTTTGAGTGTTTTTTCCCCCAAGGTGGATTCGTGATGACGAGATCATATCTGACTCCCAGGTTATTTAGGCTTAGGAAGTCTTCTGCTACGATTTTGTTGCATCTTATACCGCTGTAGTCGTAAATCCTTCGTTTCGCAATTTCGACGGCTACAGGGTCAATATCATATCCAGATATATTTTCTGGCGAAACCCCGCGCTTTAAAGCGGCAATCAAAAAATTTCCACTTCCGCAACAAGGGTCGCAAAAGGCGGTTGTTTGATTTACTTTTACTTCTTTTAGAAGTTCGTCACATATAGATTCAGGCGTATAGTAAACGCCTTGTTTGTTTTTGTATGCATTTGATAGCGAGGCTTCGTATTCTTTTGATAGTGAATTTCCATAGTTTTGGTCGTTTAGGTTTTCCCAGACTCTATTCATTATATCGGAGGACAGGTTTTCGTGGTGGTGAATAGAGGCATGTTGTTTGTTGGCTCTGGCGTTGAGCTTTTCAGAGCCAACGATGTTGTTGCAAAACTCCTCAAAAGAGGTTCTTTCAATTCCTGAGCCGAACCGAGCCTTTTTCAGGTAACCTGTCTTTACCCAATTACTAATTGAGGCAACAGAGACATTTATTGCCTGCGCTGCCTCAGTATAAGTTAACGTGTCGATAGTATCGGCAGGGTTCTCTAAAAGTAATTCGTTTTGCATGGGGTCCATAAGCATTGTTAATCAGCAAACAGCAAATAGGATTCTATCTGACTAATATTTTTTCATCAACGATGTCAGCCAGTCTTTGCAATGGTGAAGTGAAAGACCGAGCCTTTACCGGGTTCGGATTCTACCCAAATCTCACCACCATGACGCTCCACGATTTTCTTACAAATCGATAAGCCAACGCCAGTACCCGAATATTCTTCCTTACGATGCAATCGTTGGAAGACATCGAAGATTTTGGCTAAATGCTGCGGCTCCATACCAATGCCATTATCTTTTACGCTAAACTGCCAATGGCTGCTGGTATCTTCTACACCAACATGCACGCTAGGCTTGGCGTCAGGCTTTTGATATTTTAGGCCGTTATTGATCAGGTTTTGCACGAGCTGATAGATTTGCGTTTTATGCGCATGAATGCTCGGCAATTTATCGGTGGTAATCTCGCCGCTCGATTGCTCCAAGCTGGCTGCTAAATTATCGCGTGCTACATCGACAATTTCAGACATCTCAAAAGTCTCAGGCGCCTTCATCTCACGGTCAACACTAGCATACACCAAAATGTCTTTAATAAGCGCCTGCGCACGCTTTGCGCCATCGGTCACGAAGTGGAAATATTTTTTACCTTTCTCATCATCAGCTAACGATTCCAATAGGTGCTCCTCTAACTTCTCAGAGAAGCTGCTGATCATACGCAGCGGTTCTTGCAAATCGTGGCTACATACATAGGCAAAGCGCTCTAGCTCTTCATTCGAGTCGGTCAGTTGCTCAATCAGCTGATTACGGGCGATTTCAAACCCGACCCATTGTGCCATCAATTTCAAGAATGATTTCTCACGCTCAGAAAATGGCTCTGTGCGCGGTTCGCTAGAAGTGAAATTGAGCGTGCCATAGGCTTGGCCATTCGCGTGAATGGTCGTTCCGATATAGCTTTCCAGCTTCAGGTTTTGATAGCATGGATGCTTGCTTATCTCGCTATGCCTCACGTGATGATAGGCGGTTGAATCGTCCTTGCCATAGGTGAAAGCACAGTAAGTATCACCGAGCTTAAATCTATGCCCCGACTCTAGCTCGTCATTCTCTGAGACATGCATGACGGAATAATTATCACCCTCAATATGGCTGATGATACCCAGCGTAAGTCCATAATACTCGCAACCTGCTTCAAGAATACGTTGCATGCGCTCATCAAAACCAAGCGATGATTCAGAGGAAGAAAGATAGATTTGCTCTAGTATATTTTGCTCACGTTGCTGCTGAAGATACGTTTTCTTCTTCTCTGTAATATCACGGATTGTGGCAACCGCCCGCACCGTGCCATCGGTAAGCCGCGCTTTACTTAGCCCAATCTCTAACGGGAATTCATGGCCGTCTTTGTGCCGCCCATATACTTCACGTCCCGGGCTCATAATTTTTGCTGCACCACGATCCACATAATCAGAGACATAATCATCATGGTGAGTATGAAACCGATCAGGGATGAGGGTGGTAACAGGCTTGCCAATCAATTCATCACGGTCATAACCAAACAAAATCTGCATGGCATCGTTGGCCGAGGTGATCATGCCTTCTTTATCGCACGAGATAATACCATCGGGCGCGGTCTCAAGAATGGCAGAAATTCGCTGTTCGCTCTCTTCCAACGCGTCTGTTTGGCGACGTAACACACGACTTTGTCGATTAGATTTTATCGCACTATAGCTTGCAAAACCCATAAGTAGGGATAAAACCGCGCCAATAATAAGGGTAAGCTTCGGCAAGACCGTTCTATGCTCAGATATCAATACATCTTTGGGGCTAATGCGCAGCGTCCATGACCGGTTAAGCAAAGGCATCATCGTTTGACGTGCATGCGGCAGATCCATGATCGGTGCACCATGATTTTGGAAAATGAGTTTTTCGCCATCATGCAGACTAAAGTGTAAGCGGTTCAGTATCACCTTTGGCAAAAACTCATCCGAGAATTTATCCGTATTATAAATACCAACGATAAACCCGTCAAAGCTGTCATTCACATGTAGTGGAAGATAGGAAATGACGGCACGGTAGCCTTGCACCAAATCTAAAGGAGGGGTGATGGTGATCACCTGCTTTTCAGCAGCACCAGCAAGTGCTTTTTTACGCTCTTCGTTAAAGGCAATATTCAGCCCCATGGCTTCTTCATTGCCAAGTAATGGCTCAATCCAGCGGACATGATAGGTCTTATCGACCCATTCCACCGTGGTTAGTGCAGCAAAATCCTCGACATAATGTTTCGCATCGCTATCCCACTGAGGCCTAGGCGTGCCGCCAGCAACTTCCCAGCGTTGTGCCATGCGCTCAAGGGCGGTGATCTGATATTGAAAGTCACTGATAATGGTATTGGAAAGCTTTTTAAGCTCCTCATCCATCGCTTGATCTAGGGTAACACTTTCTTGATATACTAATTCTTCGCTAAGTGCCCATGACATCACCAGCACGACAGCGCTCACCATCAGCGCGAAAAGCAAAGCACTCCCATAACGCGATGGTCTAGACGTGGTTTCCGGCTGTTCTATAGTTGATGACATGAGGCCCGATCCTGTTATAGCCACGATTATTCTGGTTTTAAAGCAATGTGCAACGGATAGTAAGAATGATCTGAAAAACCAGTCATTCCTAGCATAAAAACCGATAAAAATCAGCGTCATTAAGCTTTTGTTGACGATTTGGCCGTAAGCTCGGTCAAATGGGAACAGAATGGACAGAAGCGGATCAGGAAAAAGCAGCGGAGTTGCTGCGAGATTATCGTAATGCAAGCGTTATGGGAAACCGTGACGAGCAGGCATTATTGGGCAAGCCGCTGGTAGCACTTTATAAGCGCGGCGTGGTTGCGAAGAATGAACAGCACCCATTGCTGGATAAAGGCCTGCTCGATGAAATGAAAGAAGTGATCACCCAATCATTAGAAGTAAAAGAGGTGGTCGATGATGTTGCGGATCATGTCAAAGAAACGCTGGTTGATAAAGAGCGTGTGCATCCAATGGCCGATAAGGCCGAGCTGACTAGAAACAGGTTATCTCCACGCAAATACGGTATCAAACCCTACACACGCAAAGTTGGTGAGGAGAGGGTATTCTACGATAAGCACGCTTACGGTCTATTTTTACCGTGGGAAGAGACGCCATCATGTGTGGTCTATACCGCCCAAAGCCCGGTGCAATGGAAACGTGAAGACCCAGGCTTCTTCGGCAATAAATTACTGCCAACCGATATTACGGAATTTCGCGATAAGGCTGGCGGTACGGTACAGCGCCCACGCTATGTCATGTTCTATAGTATTTCTAACATCACCAATGAATTGCCCGGCATTCGCCTAGGCCCGGTGCTATTGGGTGAACTCAAAGGCATGTTAGAGAAAGATTTAGGCGAGCAGCATATTACCTATTCGACATTATCGCCGATTCGTAGCTTTCCTAAATGGCTACACAATGAGCTGGAATCAAAAGGCGATAAGATCTTTACTGACAGTGAGAGAGCGGCAGTCAGAGAATTGTTTGGCGATGATATGACACCAAGCCGACTCTTTAACGAGCAAATGCCAATAGAGGGTAAGCTTGTTAAAATCAGAGATCGTGAGCTGATGGAATATACCGTTGCGAAAGAAAATGAGTCTGGCAACCTGACGCCGCAACAGCAGCGCCTGTTTGGTCAGTTACGAGATGATTTATGCCTCGAATATTTAGCAACCGCCAAAACGACCCGTCGTAAAAAAGAGTTGGCACAAGATGATGTCGCCGATTTCCATATGAGCAATGGCGCCTATATCGGCAATATCGCGCTGCAATCTGGCGATGCTGAATGGGCAAAAGCAGGCGGACTCATGGTCAATTACGTGTATGGCGCAGACACGAAAGATAATGCGCAAAAATACGGCAGTGGCGATGCCATCGTTATGGATAAGCAGCTCGCAGAGCGCCTGCAACTAAGGCACCGAGAGCTGGGAAGCGCCATGCCAAACATCAAGCAAGTATTTGAGCCGCAATGCGAGACCGCAAAATTACTTATCAGTAATGGTGCCACGGGACTCGGCGGATAATCCATCACAGGCACGCCGCGCTTACTTGACACAAAACACCACTCAGCCAATGATAGTTCTTTCGCATCTCAGTGAGGCAGCGTGGATACATTAGTCACCAGCATGATCATTTTCGGCCTAGCTTATCTGGGCACGCTGGTATGGATTCAGAAAAAAAGCGTCACCACTGACGGCTCGATCAAAGATTTCTTTGTCGCAGGCGGAAACATCAAACTGCGCACGGCGATTGCCACATTGGGCGCGACTGAAATTGGCCTGATCACAATCGCCTATAATGCGCAAAAAGGCTTCAATGAAGGCTATGCGTCATTTCATATTGGTGTTGCGGCATTTATTGGCGCGCTCATCATTGGTACGACCGGCTTTATCGTTAAACGTCTGCATCGCACCGGCGTCCTCACACTGCCCGAATTTTACCAAATGCGTTACGGCAAAGATGTGCGTGTCGCGGGTGCTATCATCATGGCACTGGCTGGCATTCTCAATATGGGGCTGTTCTTAAAAGTCGCCTCATTATTTTTAACCACCATGATGCCAGAACTCACCGCCGATTTGGGTGTGGAGTGGCTTATGGTCGCACTGATTTCCATTGCGGTGTTCTACACCTGCTTTGGCGGCATGCAATCCGTCATCGCGACCGATGTGCTACAATTCCTCATGCTGGCCTTTTGTCTGCTTGCAGCCGTGGTCTTCTATATGTTTGAGATAGGGCTGGGCACGACTCACTTCGCCGTTGGCTCTAGCTACGGCACGGCAGGCTTCAACCCGCTCGATCTCGATTTTTTCTCTATCGATTATGTGCTCTGGGTAATCTTATTTGCCGGTATTGTTAGCTGTGCGGTCTGGCCGACAGCACTCTCACGTGTGCTCTGTATCGAGAATGAGCGCACCACACAGCGCGCCTATCTTGCCTCATCACTCATCTTCCTTGGGCGTATGGTCGTACCAGCCTTCTTAGGTGTTTGTGCACTTGCGTACTTTCACGATATCGGCACCGAGTATCTGCAAGATCAATATGGCGAAGATGCTGATTTAGTCGCAACGGCTAGTATGTTTGCACAAACGCTGCCGCAATGGGCGTTGGCTGCGATGGTCGTCGCCATGTTTGCCTCCTTCATGTCGACGCAAGATGGATATTTATTCTGTTGGGCGAGCATTCTCTCGCGCGATGTCATTGGTGTGCTCACCAAACGAGAAGACGACACTGCCTTCCAGAAGAAATGGACGCGTATCTGTATCATCCTCATTGCGGCTTACGAGGTCTATTGGGGCCTGATTTATGAGGGCAGCGAAGATATCTGGAACTATATGGGTATCACTGGCTCTATCTATTTTTGCTCCGGTATTGTGCTGATTACTGGCGGACTGTATTGGCGCCATGCAACGCGTTTGGGCGCATGGCTTGCCTTGCTGCTAGGTTTTACTGCTGTCGCATCACTACCTGCCATTAAAGAAGCAATAGGGCTTGATGCATACACCACACCGCAAATTGGCTTTGCGACCATTATTCTATCATTGTCCGGATTTTTCCTTGGGTCTCTCATCCAAAAGCGACTATTAACATCGCATGCATCATAGCCCAGAAAAGAATTGCCCTGTCTGCCCACGCCTTGTGACCTTCCGTCATCTAAATGAGGCGAATTTTCCCGACTTCTTCAACGGTGCGGTTCCGGCCTTCGGTTCGATGGATGCGGCGTTGCTAGTGGTCGGCTTAGCGCCTGGCCTAAAAGGAGCGAATGCGACTGGCAGACCCTTCACCGGTGATTACGCAGGCGATGTACTCTATGAAGGCTTGCTTAAAACCGGCTTTGCAAAAGGTGATTATGCCAAACATGCAGGCGATGGCTTAGAGCTACTCAATTGCCGTATCACCAATGCAGTGCGTTGTGTGCCACCAGAAAACAAGCCAACAACGGCTGAAATCAAAGAGTGTAACGGCTTCTTGAGTCAAGAAATCAAAGCCATGCCCAATCTGAAAGTGATTCTATCGCTCGGCGGTATTAGCCACAAGGCCGTGCTCACATCTTTAGGGTTTAAGCAATCCTATGTGCCGTTTCAGCATGCAGCCGTGCATGAGCTAGAAGAAGGCTTGCTGCTCATCGATAGCTATCATTGCTCGCGTTACAACATCAACACCAACCGCTTAACGCAGGCCATGTTCGATGAAGTTTTAGAGCAGGCAAAGGAACGCTTAGCTTAGCGGAATAAATCACCGATGCTGCGTTGCGCATCATTAATCCAATCTTTAAATCCGCCGCCACCGCTAATATCACACACCGGTGTGCTGTTAGGACGCAGCTTACACCACGCGCCCGAATGACGCGGGCAGGCGAGGCCGGTAATTTTTTGCTGAATCGTATGGACCTTCAACACCTCTTTAAAATGACGGCAGGTCTGGCCGTAATTATTTTTGAAAGTCGAAGTCGGCGTAATCTCGCCATGCGTATTATAGAAATTCCATTTATGGGTTTCGCCATCTTTCTTATTCGACATCGCGAAGTAAAACACATGGCTATATTGCGATAGCTCTGCCTCATTCATGCGTTTGAGCAAATTGCTAGAGAAGGCGCTGTTACCATTTTCAAACTTGATGGTTTGCTGAACCGCCGCATCAGAAGGCGCGATATTGGGGTTCGGATTGGCAAAACTATTCGGATTAGACGGGTCTGGGTTACCATCGGCAGAATAGATTTGATAAAACAAAAACAGAATGATTCCGCCAATAATCATTCCAAAGCCGCGTTTTTTCAGCAATGCCATGGGCAGTATAAGCACGCGCGAAAGCTTGAAGAATAAATTGACGAATATCCGTAAAAGAATCATTCACTCAGTATAGCAAAATTCAGACGTCTGCCAAATCTATACGCTAGGTAGGCCGATAATTTCGCGCACTTCTTCCATCACAGGTGTGGCAATTGCGCGAGCTTTCTCGGCGCCTTTTTCTAAAACAGCCTGAATCGCAGACTGATCTTCGCTCAATTCACGCATTTTCTGGGTAATCGGAGAAAGATGCGCCACGGCTGCATCTGCCAGCTCAGATTTAAAGTCAGAAAAGCTGCTGGATGCAAACTGATCAGCGGTTTGTTCAACTGTCTGATCGGTGAGCGAAGCATAAATTTGCAGCAAATTCGATGCTTCTGGGCGGCCTTCAACATCGTACGTAATGCCCTCATGCATATCTGATTTTGCTTTCTTGAATTTCAGTGCAATCGTATCCGCATCATCCATTAGATTGATGCGTGAATATTCAGACTCATCGGACTTACTCATTTTCTTGGTGCCGTCGCGCAGGCTCATAATGCGCGCTGCTTGCTTCTGAATCATCGGCTCTGGCAACGTAAAGAATTCGCGGTCATAAGCGCGGTTGAAAGCACCTGCAATATCGCGCGATAGCTCAATATGCTGTTTTTGATCTTCACCAACCGGCACATGGGTGGCGTGGTAAGCCAGAATATCAGCTGCTTGCAGCACAGGGTAGGCATATAAGCCTAGCACGGCATTATCCCGTTTCTTGCCCGCCTTTTCTTTAAATTGCGTCATGCGGTTCAACCAACCAAGCGGTGTCTGGCAATTTAAAATCCAGGCAAGCTCGGTATGGGCCTGAACGGCAGATTGCGGGAAGATGATAGAACGATCTGGGTCAATGCCGCAGGCAATAAAGGCTGCCGTCATCTCATAGATATTTTTGCGTAATTCTTCCGGGTTCGGAGCAACTGTCAGCGCATGCAGATCGACAATGCAGTAAATGCACTCATAATCATCCTGCATACCGACCCAATTACGGATAGCGCCCAGATAATTACCTAAATGCAGATTACCGGTCGGCTGAATGCCTGAAAACACACGTTTCATTGTCAAAAAACTCCTATTTGCAGGGTTTATACGCTCTCACATGGCCCAACGCAATCTTTTGTGCGCCGCGATGGGCGTGATTGGTTTTCTTCATAAATATCATGCTTTTAACAAAAGGTTCACAAATCTCAGAGCCAAATAATGGTAGATTAAGGGTGGATTATATTAGGAGAACTATGCCTGAATTACAGGATAGCGATGACAAGCATGATAAAGCGGCTACTAACGTAGCGGCCAATCAGCCTGTTGATAAGAAAGAAGAAAATGCATCACCTCCGACGCATCACAGTGCCTTTGCGACCAATGTCGGCACATGGATTCATAACCACAAAACCATCACCGATAAAAACCCGATTGGCTATTTAGGCTATCAATATATTCGTTCATGCTTTGCAGCTGCCCCTTATGGCGTATCCATGGCGGGAACATGGCTCGGATTCCAGAAATTGCAGGAATATGGCGCCAAAATGGACATGAACCCGAAGCTCAGCGAATCACAGCGAGCTTTCGGCCGACGCATGGCGCAAGTAACCGCTTATAAGCCGATACGCGCTGCCGCGATGATCGGCACCAGCTTCTCGCTATATCGGGGCACCAGTAAACTGGGTAAATGGGTGAATGAGAGCTTATTCAACCCGAATGATGACAAAGAAAAAACCATCTCAGAAGTTGAGCATTTACCAGAGAATCTATGGCATAAAGTGAAAGAGGTGGCGCCTGCAGAGTTCAACGCCACGCCGGTTTCAGCCATTGTCTTGGGCTTTATTACCTCGGCCTTTGACCCAAGCTGGATTCATCCGGAGCATATTGGTGATCAGAAGGGTATGATGGATGCCATCAAGCAAGGCAAGGGCTGGAAATATTTTGAGACCGTAGCCCTGCATCCGAAATCAGCATTTATTGAACATTGCGCGATCAATACGCTTGGCTATAGCCTGTTCTTCGAGCTTGGTGACCGTCGCTTTAAAGATAAGCAGATATCACGCGGCCTATGGGGCGGCGATGCGCACTCAATTGGTAGCGGATCCAAATCCAGTCCAAGCTTACTAGAGCAAGCTGACGAGCCAGAACCAGTCGTTCAGGCTAAGGGGAGTAAATATCAGCGCTCACCGACGGCAGATGATAAACTATCGCTACTTACCAGTGAGCCTAGCGTTCCGCGCTTCTTCTTCCGTCGTGTGGTGCCTACGGCGGTAGGTATTTCGCTCTACACAGCCTTTAAATTCCGTGGCGCGCCAATGATTCTGGGGCCAATGGTTGAAGGGTTGAAATCTGTCAAAGATATTCCACGTGCAGCTTGGCGTGAAGGGGCTGCAACCAGCCTGTTCTTCTTTATTCCAGCAGTGACTGATAAGTACGTGAAATGGTATGATAATTTCGTAACTGACCTTGAAGAAAAAGTCTCCGGCAGACGCCATGATAAGCCAAAAGATCAGCCCAAGAATATTGGCGAAGTGAAGCCTGTAAAACTTGATGCCGAACACGCTGAAAAAGTAGAGCGTAATCATGAGGCATTACTGGATCGCCTCAACGAAAAATCACAAACGCCAGAAGCTAGCTTAAGCTAACCCTTTCCCTATTAAATCAAATCTGTATAGTGCTGCGCATGAACACAACTGCACCACACTATCCGTCCACTCGTCTCAGACGCCTGCGTCAGGGCGATTGGGTGCGCCGACTCGTCCAAGAGCATGCACTAAGCGCCAATGATCTGATCTGGCCGGTCTTTGTGCGTGAAGATGATGGGGCAGATCAGATCAACTCGCTACCCGATGTAACTCGCTTAACGATAGCGGAATTGGTTGAAAAGGCCGCACATGCCTATGCGGCTGGTATTCCGGCGATAGCATTGTTTCCATGCGTGAATGCTAGCGCCAAAACCGAACTAGCCGAACATGCCTACGATGAAAATAACCTTATGTGCCGCGCGATTCGCGCCGTGAAAGATGCTGTGCCAGAGCTTGGTATTATTGGTGATGTCGCCCTCGACCCATACACCACCCACGGACAAGATGGCATCGTAAAGCAGGGCAAGATTCTCAATGACGATACGGTCGAGATTCTGAGTAAGCAGGCGCTCTGTCTAGCAGAAGCAGGCTGCGATATTGTTGCACCGTCAGATATGATGGATGGTCGCATCGGCGCGATTCGCCATGCGCTAGAATTCAAAGATTATCAAGATACGATCATACTGTCTTATGCGGCTAAATATGCATCGGTTTTTTACGGTCCATTCCGTGATGCGGTGGGATCCAAAGCAGCACTAGGTGCAGCCGATAAACGCACCTACCAGATGGATTGCGCCAATAGCGATGAAGCATTGCGAGAGATCGCAATGGATGTGGCAGAGGGCGCCGATATGGTCATGGTCAAGCCAGCGGGAGCCTATCTCGATATTATCCAGCGCGCATCGACAAGCGTGAATATTCCGGTGCTTGCCTATCAGGTCAGCGGTGAATATGCGATGCTGAAAGCTGCCGCACAAGCAGGCGCATTCGATTACATGTCCGCTATGCTAGAAAGCTTGCTGAGCATAAAAAGAGCAGGGGCTTCAGCCATACTCACCTATGCGGCACCAGAGATCGCTTCATATTTGAATGAAATGAAATAGCTATTGCGGCGTGTAGGTCTGCACGTCAATGAGGCCGTTAATGATGCGCTCACGTGTAATCAACACCTGCTGAATGATATCATTCGTAACTAGGTTTTTGTTGTTATCATCCACCGAGAAATCAAGCGCCATCTCTTTGAGGCCCAATGATTTGATACCCGCATTCCAGCGTTTATTCTGCGCACTCTTAAGCGTGTTATAAACCGCGACATCCACGCGCTTAATCATCGAAGTCAGCACATGACCCGGAAATAATCCATTCTGATTAGTATCAACACCCACGGCCAATTTCTTCGCTTCATTTGCAGCTTCCAGCACACCAATGCTAGAGCCACCAGCGGCAGCAAAAATCACATCCGCACCTTTTTCATATTGCATAAGCGCCAGCTCTTTGGCTTTTTCTGGCTGTCCCCATGCGGCAGGGGTGTTGCCGACCATATTTTGGTAGACCACAATATTCGGACGCACGAATTTCGCGCCTTGCTCAAAACCGTAACCGAAATTACGAATCAGCGGCACATCCATACCGCCGATAAAACCAATCTTACGGCTCTCGCTCGCATAAGCGGCGATCATGCCAACCAGAAACGAACCTTCATGATCCTTAAAGGTAATGGATTGCACATTCTGGAAGACGGGTGGCACCAAGCCATCGATAACGGTGAAAATGGTCGATGGGTATTTCTCTGCCAAATTCATCACCGGCACCACATTCTGGTACCCAACCGCAATAATCGGCGAATAGCCCTTATCTGCTAAATCCTGCAAAAATTCGCTAGTGTCCTTATCTTCAGGAATGCGGTACTCATTCACACGAATAGAAAGCTCTTGGCGCGCTTTCTTTGCGCCTTTACGAGCCATATCAATAAAGGCACGCTCGCTCTCTTGCTCGCCGGTAACGTAAACCATCACAGGCTGGAAGTGATCTTGATTAACCCCGCCCTCAGCCATGGCAGAGCTCGCTGCAATAAGCACCAAAAAGCCCCACGCAATCAAGGCGAATGCGCGGCTAAAATAATGGGGAGCAGCCAGTGATTTTGCTTTCATAACCGTACCTCTAAGCGCTACATTAGGCGTAATTTCAATTTCAGCAAGCGACAATTTCATGACTATGCAAGAATACGGCCAGCATGCAACCCGATTAGATCAGTTGATAGAGGCCATCAGAGCGCAAAAGCTGGATGCGTTTATTCAGCCCATCAATGACGGCTTTCAGGGCGAATATGTGCCAGCACGAGACCAGCGCTTGCCTTGGGTGACTGGCTTTAACGGCTCGGCGGGAACGGGCCTGTTTTTAAGCGCACCTTTTGAGGGTAAAGACGCGATTTTGTTCGTCGATGGCCGCTACACGATTCAGGCCGCGCAAGAAGTGGACCCTGATTGCTATCATATCATCAATATTGCCGATAAGACGCTTGGGCAATGGCTTGCAGACCATAGTGAGGCTATTGCGCGCATTGGGTTTGACCCGTGGTTGCATACGAATAAACAAATCGAAGGGCTGGTAACACAGCTATCGGGTAAAGAGCTTAGCCCCATTCCAAACCCCATCGATACGATCTGGACCGACCAGCCCGAACCACCTGCCATGCCAGTGGAAGCGTATGCGATAGAATATGCAGGCGTGCAAGCAACCGATAAGGTCAAAGCGATAGCAGATGAGCTGGCGAAGCGAAAAGCCGATGCATGGTTGCTATGCTTGCCAGACGGTATTAACTGGCTGCTTAATATCCGTGGCGAAGATATCCCCTATAATCCGTTGGCACTGTGTTATGCATTGGTGCATGCCGATGCAACGGTTACGGTCATCGCGCATGATGTGCAGCGCTTTAAGCCCGCCTTAAACGATACCACCAAACTCGTAGAGCTAGAATCATTCATCACCAAGCCAGAGCTACTCTTTGCCAAAGACAGTAACATTCTGTGTGATGCCAAAACATCGGCGCATTGGTTCTTCCAGACCATCGAATCTTGCGGTGCGACCGTAAGCCACGCACCCGATGCAACCTTACTACCCAAAGCGATTAAAAATGACGTCGAAATTGAGCATATGCGTGAAGTCCATCAATCCGATGGTCGCGCGGTGAGTGCTTTACTCGATTGGCTGAAGCAAGAAATCGAAATTCGTGATGTTACTGAGATTGAAGCCGCACAACGCTTAGAAAAGCATCGCACCGAAGTGGCAGATCATGTCTATCGTGGCCCAAGCTTTACCACCATTTCAGGGGCAGGCCCTCATGGCGCGATTGTGCATTACCGCGTCACGGAAGAATCGAATCGCCCGATTCTCAATAATGAGCTGTATCTGGTCGATTCTGGTGGCCAATATTTTGGAGGCACCACCGATATCACCCGCACCATTGTGCGTGGCGAACCGACAGAAGAAATGATCGACCGCTACACACGCGTGCTAAAAGGGCATATCGCGCTTGCAACGGCGATCTTTCCCAAAGGCACAACGGGAGCACAGCTCGATGTGCTTGCGCGCCATGCACTTTGGAAGATTGGCTGCGATTACCAGCATGGCACAGGCCACGGGGTGGGAAGCTATCTCTGTGTGCATGAAGGTCCGCAAGGTATTTCCAAGCGCGCTCAAGAGGTGGCACTCGCACCGGGCATGATCTTATCGAATGAGCCGGGCTATTATAAAACCGGTGAATATGGCATTCGTATTGAGAATTTGATTCTGGTCGTAGATAGAGGTGTGGGGCCAGACGGTATGCCAATTTACGGCTTTGAAACACTCACACTTGTGCCAATGGAAGAATCGCTAATCAATCGTGCACTCTTAAGCGACGATGAAATCGCATGGCTGGATGATTATCACAAACAGGTTGAGCGTAATAACGCCGCTTAGAATGGTGAAATCACGTCGATGACTTGGTAACCCCAGCGAGGTTGCTGCACATCGGTTAGCTGACCACGGCCACCGTAATTGATACGTGCTTCAGCAATCATCGAGGAATCGATGGTGTTGTCCGATCCAATATCTTCTGGGCGTACGACACCACGAACCGATAGCTCACGAATTTCATAATTCACACGAATCTCTTGGCTGCCTTCAATGACCATATTGCCGTTAGGTAGCAGTTGTGTCACCACAGCAGCAACTTGTGTGGTAATTTTTTCCTCACGCTGAATCTCGCCAATACCTTCATTCTCAGCCGAGCCGGTAATATCTAACAAATTGTCAGCAGCGGCACCCGGCAATAGACGACCGCGCAGATTGCCAAACAGGCTGGCAGCGGCCATGGTATCAGACGCATCACGCTCACGAATCGTTTCGTTATCGAGTTCGGCTTTATCGTTGATTTCCACCTTCACACGCAAAATATCACCGACACGCGCCGCACGTTGATCGCGGAAGAAGGCACGCGCACCCGGCTGCCATAATGAATTAGGGTTAGCCGATGTTTCTACTTCTGGGTTAGGCAGCGGCCACGTCATCGGACGATAACGAGGTCTTGCTTGAGGGTTCTCCATTTCTTTAAACTCTGGCTGCTTACCAATTTGCTCCAAACGATCCATCGTGTTGGTGCAGGCGCTTAGCGCCAATGCAGCTAGCATGGTGAGTAAGAACAGTGTGGCAGTATCAATCAATTTCATAACGTGCTCCTATCGCAGACTTGCCAAACTTTCTGGAAGTGGAATCGTTGGGTTCACCTGAGCTACAGACGGAGCAACCGCCATGGCTTGGATCACCATATTACTGTCAGTGTTGCGCACACGGATAAGCTGTCCAAGTGCCGCATCATCCATCGCTTCGCCTTGGGTGCGAATCTCCATGCCGCCGCTGATGAAAATCACATTCACAAGCGATCCTTTTTTCATCACGATTGGTTCTTGCAGCTCTTCGTGGCGAATCTGACGATTCTCTGAAATCACGCGCTTAGGCGACATGCCAATGAGAGATTTTTCACTCAACACCACATCTTTACGCAAACGATGTTCGGGATAATCAATCCAAGTGATATCATCCTTGTCGATCACATCAGAGCTATGCAGACGTTGCTTGAGCACCGGAATCGCAATCTTTGATTCGTAGCGTCCGCCAATATCGTGACTGGCAATGCTTTGATCATCTTGAAAGACGGTGAGCAGGGCGGTCCAACGCATCGCGCGTGGATTATATTCAAGTTTCTCAATGGTAAAATGTACCGGCTCTTCACCTTGATGCATACGGCGTTGAAAACGCTCTATCACATGCACTTCAATATTATTACCTGCACCTTCATATTCTAACTCTTGCGCGACCTGCTTCTCGATATCATCTAGGCTGACATGATACATGCTGCTCGCAAACGCCATGTTCGCAAACAGGCAGAGCGTGGTAAATACAAACCCGTAAGCAGCTAAATGCCATCTTTTAGGGAATGTCGTCGTCTTGATCTTCGTCATGTTATCCTCTCAGGGTTAAGCTGATTGGTTCAATGATTGTAGCATCTCATCAGATGCGGTGATGACTTTCGAATTCATCTCATAAGCGCGCTGCGCAACGATCAGATTGGTGATCTCGGTCACAGGGTTTACGTTAGAGTTCTCTAAGTAACCTTGCAGAATGCTACCAAAGCCTTCTTCATTCGGCAGACCCAAAATCGGATCACCCGATGCAGCGGTTTCTAGGAATAAATTATCACCAATCGCTTCTAGTCCCGGCGGGTTGATGAATTTCGCAATCTCTAACTGACCAAGGTTTACCGCATCTACCTGACCATCAATCACGACCAATACCTCACCCGAACCGTTGATGCTGATTTCAATTGCATCATCAGGCACAGCAATCGCTGGCTCTACCAAGAAACCATCGGCGGTTACAATCTCACCATCAGGAGAAAGTTTGAATGCACCGTTACGTGTGTAGGCAATTTCACCATCGGGCAGCGTTACCTGAAAATAACCATCACCCTGAATCGCGACATCAAGCGGGCCTTCGGTACCTTTCACCGTACCTTGCTCGGTGTTACGGTAAATCGCGCCGGTTTTCACACCAAGACCAAGCTGGACACCGGTAGGAACAATCGTACCAATGTCAGAAGAGTTGGTACCTACACGTCGCAAATCCTGATAAATCAAATCCTGAAATTCTGCACGCTGGGATTTATAACCCGAAGTAGTCTGGTTGGCGAGGTTGTGAGAAATCACATCCACATTGGTCTGCTGGGCCTGCATACCGGTCGCCGCTACATATAAAGATCTCATCGCTAATCCTC
>JALEGK010000036.1 GCA_022763105.1 Rickettsiales bacterium
ACCCCATCGCCCAGCCAGACTGTAGAGTGAGAAATACTGTCTGTCCGGCAAGGGCACAGCTACCTCCCACATTTTTTCTTGTATTATCAGCGAAATGCAATTATTGTGACAATAATCAAGTTGGATAAATTTCACAAGAGAAAAATAAACTATGAGTGGAAAAAACGGACATGGCGGCAACCGCAAAGGCGCTGGCCGTCCTGCAGGAACAGGGAAATATAAAGCACCCACAAAAACCATGCGTGTGCCGATAGAAATGCAGGAGGAAATCGCCTCCTATATTGAATCAAAAGGACACAGTATCCCATTTTACAGCAGCACCGTTCAGGCAGGTTACCCTTCTCCAGCTGGTGATGAAACCGAACCCGACCGCATCAATCTTTACTCACTATTGGTTGAGCATCCAGACGAAACCTATGTGCTAAAAGCCAGCGGCGAATCGATGATAAACGCAGGGATAAACCCCGATGATATGCTAGTGGTAGACCGCAAGAAACCAGCAACGGATGGCGCTATCGTCATCGCCTCCATCAATGGCGAGTTTACCGTTAAACGCCTGGAGCACAAAAAAGGCCAACCTTTTCTGATGCCAGAAAACCCCAACTTTAAGCCCATCCCCGTCGGCGAAAATGACGAAGTACACATCTTCGGTGTCGTCACTCACAGCATCCATGCGATGAAATAAGTTCTCAAAATTATTGCCTTTTCTCATATTTCCGCTATTTTCTTACGATTAAGCAATCCAGTGGAGTTTTGAGGATAAAATGACCACCGACGTGATGACGATTAAAGAGCTTTCAGAATATCTGAAGCTCAATGAAAAAACGGCATATCGCTTGGCTTCTGAAGGCAAGATACCAGGTTTCAAAGTAGGCGGATCGTGGCGTTTTAGGAAAAGTGAAATTGATCGCTGGATAGTCGAGCAGGAACAAGGCAAACAAAAGCAAAACGAGGAATAATATGACCAACGCAAAAGTACAAAGTTTAAGCTCCTTCGCCTGGTCTATTGCCGAGATTCTCCGTGGTGACTTCAAGCAATCCGAGTATGGAAAGGTGGTGCTTCCATTCGTTGTACTTCGCCGCTTGGACTGCATTCTTGAAGCTTCCAAAGATGCAGTGGTCGCGGCTTATGACCGCCTGCCAGAAGGCATCGACGACCAAACTAAAGACATGATGCTTTTCGGCGCAGTCGGTGGCGGTCTGAAGGTGTATAACTACAACAAGCTGACCTTTGCCAAAATCCGCAACCAAGACCCTGGCGACGTGCATAAAAACCTGCTGGACTACGTCACCAGCTTTAACACCAGCGTCCGAGATATTTTCCTTGAGAAGTTCCTGTTCACCGACCAGCTAAAACGTCTTAAAGATGGCGGCATTCTGTGGCAGGTGTTTGATCGTTTCAGCCAGATTGACCTACACCCTGACAAAGTTTCCAACATCGAGATGGGTTACCTCTTTGAGGATTTGATCCGTCGCTTCTCAGAGATTTCCAATGAAACCGCAGGGGAGCACTTCACGCCGCGTGAGGTGATTCGCCTGATTGTTGACCTGCTGCTGATTAATGATGCCGACGCGCTGGCTGGATCAGGCATTATACGTACTGTGTATGACCCCGCTTGCGGAACGGGTGGCATGCTGGCGCTGATGGAAGAAGCCATGAAAGGCTTTAATGATAAAATCCGCGTGGAGCTTTACGGGCAAGAGCTAAACCCAGAATCCTTCGGTATTTGTAAATCCGATATGCTGGTGACAGGTCATAACCCTGAGCAGATTGCATTTGGCAACACCCTAACTGAAGACGCGCATAAGGATAAGAAGTTCCACTACATGCTCTCCAACCCGCCATACGGGGTGGACTGGAAGAAATACCAAGACCCGATCAAGCAAGAAGCCAAAGAAAAAGGTATGGACGGTCGCTTTGGTGCTGGCCTGCCACGTATATCGGATGGGCAGCTGCTGTTCCTGCAGCACATGATTTCTAAAATGCGTGACGATGAAGCAGGCTCACGCATTGGCATTGTTATGAATGGTTCACCACTCTTCACGGGTGGTGCAAGCTCTGGCGAGAGTGAAATCCGCCGCTGGATGTTAGAGAATGACTGGGTGGAAGCCATTATCGCACTGCCAACCGACTTGTTCTATAATACCGGCATTCAAACTTATGTCTGGATGCTCACCAACAAGAAAGATGAAACCCGCCGTGGCAAGGTGCAGCTGATTGATGCCAGCGGCGAGCGTTTCTGGCAGTCCATGCGGAAAAGCCTTGGCAGCAAGCGCCGCGAGATTACTGACGAAGCGCGGGAAGAGATTGTAAAAATCTATCACGAGCTGCTGAATGGTGAAGCTGGCTGGGGTGAATTCTCCAAAATCTTCGATGCTACCGAATTTGGCTACCGTGAAATCCGTATCGAACGCCCATTGAAGCTGAACTTTGAATACAGCGAAGAACGGCTGGAGCTTCTGAAACAAGAAAAAGCCTTCATCAAACTATCCGATGATGAGCAGCAGGAACTGCTGCAGGCGCTTGATGCAATGCCAAAGCAGCAATTCAAAAACCGTGAAGTGTTTGAGAAAGAACTGAAGAAGGCACTTAAAGCCCTCAGTTTCAAACTGTCAGCACCAACGAAGAAAGCCGTCATCTCTGCGCTTTCAGAAAAAGATGAAGAAGCTGATATCTGCACAGACGCAAAAGGAAACATTCAGGCCGATACTGACCTACGTGACCATGAGCTGGTGCCATTAGCGGAAGATTGGCAGGATTATGTTGAACGCGAAGTAAAGCCATTCGTGCCAGACGCCTGGGTGGATGAAAGTCACAAAGATACTAGTGACGGCGAAGTTGGCCGCGTGGGGTATGAGATCAACTTCAACCGCTATTTCTACAAATACGTTCCACCACGCCCTGTGGCAGAGATTGATGACGAGCTGAAAACACTAGAAGCTGAAATTGCCAGCCTACTGAAAGAGGTGGCCGCATGAGTGGATTGCAAAACTTCATAACCAGCAAGACGCCTGACGGATGGAGGACTCTTCCTTTCTGGTCGATGTTTCAGAGAGTAAAATTCACCAATTACCCTGAAGAGGAGTTACTCTCCGTCTATCGTGATTATGGAGTAATTCCAAAAAGCTCAAGGGATGACAATCATAACAAAGAGTCTGAAGACCTATCAAACTACCAACTTGTAGATAAAGGCTGGCTTGTCACAAACAAAATGAAAGCGTGGCAAGGATCAATAGCTATTTCACGTTATCGCGGAATCGTGAGTCCTGCATATTATGCCTACAAACCTCTTAGCAAAGAGAATGATCAGTTTTTACACTATTTGCTTAGAAGTGAGCCTTACATTGCGCTATATCAGCGCATTTCCAAGGGAGTTCGGGTTAATCAGTGGGATTTGGAGCATGAAGCCCTACGCAACATTCCAATTTTAATACCAGACGAAGAGACCCAAAAAGAAATTGCAGATTTTCTGGATCGTGAAACCGCTCGTATCGATAAGTTGATCGAGAAGAAGGAAAAGCTGAACCGCCTGCTAAACGAGAAAAGAAAAAACACTATTTCCTCAGCTGTATTAGGTTTGGATACCCCTTTCAATTGCTATGATAGAAAGGAAATTAAGCTAAAGTTTGTAGTGGATGTTGTCTCACAAAAATTACCCTACGGAAGTATTGACGCAACTTACATTGGGTTAGAACACATCAAATCATGGACAGGTGAAATCATTGAAGAGAATGACGCTCAGCCTGAAGGGTTGGTATCTAAGTTTAAATCTGGTGATGTGCTTTTTGGTAAACTACGCCCTAATCTTGCAAAAGCCGCATTGCCTGATTTTGACGGAGTTTGCTCTACTGAAGCGCTAGTCCTCCGACCTAAAATGGCTAAAATCAATCCTAGCTATTTGAGGTATTGTTTATCGGAACAAACATTCATTGATGATGTTGTTGGTTCTACATATGGAGCAAAAATGCCTCGCGCATCTTGGGAGTTTATTGGCTCAAGGAGATTACAGCTTCCTGATGTCAATGTGCAGGCTGAAATTGCTAGAGAGCTAGACGCATACACAAAATCGGTCGACACTCTGATAAACCTTTCTGAGAAATCGATTAAATCACTTGAGAGCTTCAAAATATCCCTCATCACCGAAGCAGTGACAGGGCAGCTGGATATCAAAGCATGGAAGAAAAAAGGAGGCGCGGATAAGCGCCTCGACAATATCGAGGAGGCAATGGCGTCATGACAGAGACAGGCAAGCGAACTTATTCCCAAGACACCATACGCCGAGAGAACGTGCTGCAATATCATGTGATCGACCAGCTGGTGGCGAAGCAAGGCTATGTGCCACGCAGCACCGACGACTTTGACCGCGCATCAGCGCTCGACAAGGCGTTGGTGATGCAGTTCATTAAAGCCACCCAGCCAGATGAATGGAAACGGTTGGAGGAACAATATTCTGCTGCTGCCGAAACCGAGTTTTTCAAGCAGCTGGAAAAAGCACTGAAATCTCGTGGAACGCTGGATGTTCTGCGCCAAGGCATCAAGCTCATTCCTGGCATTAAGTTCTCGCTCTGCTTTTTCAAGCCTGCCTCTGGCATCAACGAAGAACTGCTTAAGCTCTTTAACGCTAATATCCTCTCGGTAGTTGATGAGCTGAAATACAGCACCAAGAATGATAACCGCATCGATATTGGCCTTTTTGTAAATGGCATTCCATTGGCCACCATCGAATGTAAAAACCAATCCACCGGCACCACCTTCCGCCATGCCGAGAAGCAATACCGCACGGATCGCTCCCCTGCAGGTGAAGCACTGCTGACCTTCAAGCAAGGTGCGCTGGTGCATTTTGCCATGGATGAAGACAACGTCTCCATGACAACACGTCTGGCGAACGGCAAAACCCGCTTCCTGCCATTTAACCGTGGGCATGAAGGCGGTGCTGGCAACCCAGATATTGCCGATGATTTCCGCGTGGCGTACCTTTATGCCGACCAGCCTGAAGGCAAAGCCATCTTCTCAAAGGATATTCTACTCGATATCGTCGGGCGATTTATGCATCTGGATAGCTCAGATGGCAAAAACGTGATGATCTTCCCGCGTTTCCAGCAGTTGGATGCGGTACTTAAGACACTCAGCCACGCCAAGAAAAATGGCCCAGGGCATAGCTATCTGATTCAGCACTCTGCTGGTTCAGGGAAATCTAACACTATCGGCTGGACAGCCCACCGCCTGATTACGCTGCATGACGATGCAGACCAGCCCGTTTTCAACACGGCCATTATTGTCACCGACCGTGTGGTACTGGATCGCCAGCTGCAAAATACAGTGGCTCAGTTTGAGCAGACCAAGGGTGTGGTGAAAAAGATTGATGGCACATCCCGCCAGCTGAAAGAAGCCATCCAGCAAGGTGCTAGAATTATCATCACCACCATTCATAAGTTCTCAACCGATCATCTGAAGGAAATCTCTGGTCAGGGTAATCGCCGCTTTGCGGTGCTGATTGATGAAGCGCATGGCTCTCAATCTGGCAAACATGCCGATAACCTATCCAAGACGCTCACGCGGGATGATGACGAGAACAGCCCATCAGATGTGGAAGACATGATCGCTGACTATCAACGCCAGCGTGGGCCACAAAGTAACATCAGCTATTTTGCCTTCACAGCCACCCCTCGCAATGTGACGCTGGAACGCTTCGGCACTAAAGGCGCAGATGGCTTGCCGCATCCGTTCCACCTGTATTCTATGCGCCAGGCGATTGAGGAAGGCTTTATCCTTGATGTGCTGCAGAATTATACGACTTACAAGCAGTATTATAAGCTGGAAAAGGCCATTGAAGATGACCCAGAGCTGCAGGGCCGTAAAGCGCAGCGCCGCGTTGCTCGTTTTGCTACGCTGCACCCAACTGCCATCGCTCAAAAAGTCGAGGTGATCGTAGAGCACTTCCGTCGCCATGTGGCTAGTGAACTGAACGGCCAAGGCAAAGCTATGGTCGTTACTCAAAGCCGTGAGCACGCGCTGAAATATTATTTTGGCATCAAGAAATACATTGAAGATAGGAAATATGCTGGTGTGAAAGCGCTGGTTGCCTTCTCTGGCGAACTGGACTTGGATGGTGAGACCTATACAGAAGCAGAGGTCAATGGCTTCGCTGAAACGGAATTGCCAGAGAAGTTTGATACCCCTGCGTATCAGCTTTTGATCGTAGCTGAGAAATATCAGACAGGATTCGACCAACCTAAGCTATGTGCGATGTATGTGGATCGCAAGTTGGATGGTTTGCAGGCCGTGCAGACGCTATCGCGTTTAAACCGCACCACCTATGGCAAAGACAAAACCTTCATCTTAGACTTCCAAAACACTATCGAAGATATCCAGAACGCATTTAAGCCATTCTTTGAGGCTACCACCATCGAGGACATTTCAGACCCAAATCAGGTGTATGAATTGGAAGGCAGAATAAAATCATTTGGTTTTATTGATGATACAGAGGTTCATCGCTTTGCTGAGATTTTCTATAAGGGGACGCTTGATCCTCATGACCGGATTGCTTTGGAAAAGCTGGTTAAGAATGCTGTGCAGCGCTTTGAATATGAAGAAGATGAAGGAAAGCGTGAGGAGTTCCGTCAACTGCTGAAGAGCTATATGCGATTCTATTCCTTTGTAGCGCAGGTAATGAAATTAGAAGATACAGCGCTTGAGAAGCTATTTTCCTACGCGTCCTGGCTGAGCAGGCTTTTGCCAAACCGCGAAGTGCCACCAGATGTTGAAATAACTGACGAAATGATGCGCTTGCAGGCATTTAAGGTGGAACAAAAGGAAGAAGGCTCTGCCTCGCTATCGGCTGGAGTTAATAGCCCACTTTCTGCGATTAAGGAATTTGGGGCAAAACCATATACGGATGACGAAGAGAAAGCACTTTCTGAGATTATCAATAACTTCAATGAACGTCATGGCACGGAATTTACTAAAGAAGACTTCATGCGTTTCGAGCAGGTGAACAGAGATATTCTTGGGGATGATAATTTGAAAGACATGCTCCGCAACAATCCACCCGATGTAGTGTATGGCGCATTCTCTCAAGCTTTCTTTGAAGGAGCCATAAAGCTCTTTGAGAAGGACAACCAGCTGCAAAACGTTGTTATGACAGATGCAGTGGCGCGTGAGCAGGCAATCCGACACTTTTTTAGCAGAGCGCTCAGAGAGGCAAGGGATTGAAAATAGACTTTTAATTTTTCTATGGTATCATAGTAGACATGGAATTAGTAAAACACATATTCATTTTAACTCTCATGATCGCATTTACATTCAATGCGACAGCGGGTTTTGCTGCGGGTATGTGTGGCTGTGACCATCCTGATTCTCAAATCATGGAAATGCCATGCCATGATGGTGAAATGGCTGAACTTGAACAGGTGACTCCAGATGATAGCAAGCAAGATCAGAAAACAGCACAATGCAGCATGTGCAAATGCGGTCACTGTAAATCACACTCACAAATGTCACTAGGGCATGATACTGCATCACCTGATGTGCAATCCACCCAATCTACAACATCTGCACATACAGATATTGTGACTTCGTTGATCATCTACGGTATCGACAACCCTCCCAAACAGATCTCCTGAGTTTTTGACGCAATAATTGTGTCTTTTTACAGGATTCGTGTGCCTTGACGCATGGTTCCATCCAACTTTTTAGGAGATGAATAATGATACGGAAAAAATTAATTATGTGGTGTGCGGGAGCAATCGTTGCTCTAAGTCCGTTCGTCTCGCATGCCACAGAAACAGCTTCCTCACTTACATTACAGGAAGCAGTAGAGCGGACACTTGCCTACAGCCCGGATGTAAAGCGCGTGGATGCAGAACTGGCAGAACGCTATGCCGAAGCATTTGAAGCCGAAGCACTGAACAACCCGGAAGCAGAGTTTAATGCCGCATTCGTAGATGGTAGCACCCCATCCAATGACTTGGAGCTAGAACAGCCACTGCGTTTATCTGACTTTGGTTCGCGTGGTAATTATGCCGATGCATTAAAGCGCGTGGGTAATTTGGAGAAGAAAATCGAACTGCTGCGCGTCATTAATGCAACGACTGAGCTTTATTACGATTACTGGCTGTTGCAGGAGCAAGAACGTTACCTTTCTTCGTCTGAAGCACAGGTGAAGAAGGTGCTGAAGCAGGTAAAGCAAGCGGCAGATCGCGGTGAATTGGCCGCTGCTGATTCAGGTATTTTTAAGGCCGAAGCCCTGCGTTTGAGCGAAGAATTACGAAATGTGCGTAACCAGCGCCGTGGGTTGCAAGCAACCTTATTGCAACGCCTGAATATGGAATGGCAAGATAGGCTGAATGTGGCCGAGCCTACCATGAAAGCGGTGCCACCTTCTGCTGCAATGCTTCTTGAGTACGCAAAAGGCAATGATACGATCCGCAATGTGCTGGCTGCTCGTAAGGATGCAGCCAAAGCACGTTATGAAGTGGCCGAGCAAGATGCTATCATGCCAGAGCTTGCACCGCGTTTCTTGTATGAGCGCAGCCCCGATGGAAATGAAGAAGGTGTGGGCTTTGGCGTGCGTCTCAGCATCCCACTATGGAACCGCAATGAGGCAGAAGTAGGTCGTGCCCGGTCGCAGCTATCACTCGCAGAAACAGAGCTGGCGGTATTTGATAAACTGGATTTGGAAAACATCATCAAAGCCCGTCATGCACAGGCTTTGGATAGCCAAACCCGTGCCATGAATTACCGCAATGACATCCTGCCATCTTACGAGAAAAGCTATCGGCTAACCAAGCAGATGTTTGATGCCGGGCAATCATCCATTCTCGATCTGTGGCAGGTGCGCGAGCGGATCAACAGCATACAGGAAAATACGCTGGAAGCCTTGAGTGACAGCATCAAAGCACGATTGGCACTGGAAGAAGCGATTGGTGCAAAATTGGAGGAAATACAATGAAACAAATTCTTAGCATCATCGCATTACTAGCACTGTCATCTCCTGCCTTTGCCGGGCCTGGGCATGACCATGGTGAAGGAGCCTTCGCTGGAGGTGCTGGCCCAGCCACGCATTTTGAATTGACCGACAGGCAAATGGATAATCTTGGCATTGCCTCCAGTCCTGCCGAATTTTTACCCATGCAGCACACGGTTGATATGTTGGCCTTCACAGAACTCTTGCCGGAACGCAAGGCCACCATCTCTCCACGCTTTGGCGGTAAGGTTGTTCGCCTGAATGTGAAGGTTGGTGAAGCCGTGAAGAAAGGTCAGGCACTTGCTGTGCTTGCGCCGATCACGGTGGGAAGCAGCAATGTAACCTTAAAATCCCCGCTGGATGGTTTTGTGTTGCAACTGCATACAGGCATTGGCGCGGTGGTTGATGCAGGTGATGACATCATGGAAATTGGTGACCCAAGCCAGATGTTGGTGCGTGGTGTGGCCTATGAAACGCCTGATATAAAGCACCTTCAGGTAGGACAACGCGCTGAGGTGCATCTGGATATTGATCCTGATCGCCACATTGATGGCAAAGTTCAACGCATTAACCGTGTAATTGATCCAGAAAGCAGAACATTCTCCGTATATGCATTGGTGGATACACCAAAGGGTGACATTCAACCGGGATTGCAAGGCACTATGGAGATTTTTACTGGTGATGATACGCCCGTATTATCTATTCCAAAATCAGCCGTACTAGGTGAGTTAGACGCTTATTTTGTCTATGTGATCAACGGCCATGAGGTAGAAAAACGTGACATTACCACCGGTGCTAAAAGTGGCCATCATGTAGAGGTGACGAGCGGCTTGTTCCCTAATGATAAGGTCGTCACACGCGGAAATTATCAACTGCAATATATCTCGGTTGGTGGCGTTCAGGAACATGATCATAGCGAAGGTCATGATGAACAGGAAGGCCACAGCCACGATGATGGTCATGAGCATGACGATCATGAAGATGATCACAGCGGACATAACCATTAAGGGGGCGCACGATGTTTGATAAAATTATACGTTTTGCGCTGAATTACCGCCTGTTGGTCATCACCGTAGCAGCATTGATGTTGGTCTATGGCTTTCAGGTGATGCGCTCATTGCCGGTGGATGTGTTCCCCGACCTCAACCGCCCAACCGTTACTATCATTACAGAAGCACATGGGCTTGCACCTGAAGAGGTGGAAACATTAGTTACCTTCCCAATTGAAGCAGCTATGAATGGTGCAAGTGGCGTAGTGCGCGTGCGATCTTCATCATCCATTGGATTTTCCATTGTTTATGTTGAATTTGACTGGGACAAAGATGTGTACCTTGCTCGCCAGATCGTTACCGAAAAGATGAATCAGGTCTCTGGCAGTTTGCCTGAAGACGTGAAGTCCATCATGGGGCCAGTCTCCTCCATCATGGGTGAGATCATGTTTGTTGGTGTTACCTCAGATAATGATGCATCCACTTCAATCGACCTGCGTACCATCGCCGAATGGGATATTAAACAACGTCTGTTGGGTGTTAGCGGTGTATCGAAAATTACGGCCATTGGCGGCGACCTAAAGCAATATCAGGTGCTCGTTGATCCTATCAAGATGCAGACCTTTGGTGTCACCATGCACGAAGTGCGTGAAGCACTGGAGAATGCCAATGTGAATACTACAGGTGGCTTTTTACTAGAACCCTACAAAGAGCATAGCATCCGCAATTTGGGCCGCATTCGTTCGATTGAGGATTTAGAAAAAACGGTCATTGCAAAAGAAGTTACGCCAGATAGACCAGCCTTAACATTAGCTGATATTGCGGAGATTCGTATTGGTGGGCCAATCGCCAAGCGTGGCGATGCTTCGGTCAATGGCAAGCCCGGTGTACTGCTAGCGATCTCTAAACAGCCGGGAACGGACACAATCGGCTTGACCAACATGATTGAAAAAGAGTTGGAATCCATACGCAAAACCATGCCTGAAGGCGTAATCATCAACGCGGAGATCTTCAAGCAGGCTGATTTTATTGAAAACGCGATTGATAACATTATCGAAGCACTGCGCGATGGCTCGATTTTAGTGGCGATTGTTCTGTTTTTATTCCTGCTTAACTTCCGAACCACCGCCATCACGCTTGTGGCTATCCCGCTTTCGTTTGTGGTGACTTTCATCATTTTCAAATGGTTCGGCATGAGCATCAACACCATGACGCTCGGCGGTTTGGCGGTTGCGATTGGTGAGCTGGTAGATGACGCCATTGTGGATGTAGAAAATGTCTTTAGGCGTTTGCGAGAGAATCGCCATAAGGAAAAGCCAAAACCGACACTTCAAGTGGTGTTTGAAGCCTCGAAAGAGATTCGTAATTCTATCGTTTTTGCCTCAGTTATTGTGGTGCTGGTATTCCTGCCACTCTTCTCACTCAGTGGCATTGAAGGTAAAATCTTTGTACCACTCGGTGTAGCGTATCTCACCTCCATTGTTGCATCGCTGCTTGTGTCGCTAACGGTAACGCCAGCGCTTTGCTCTTACCTGCTTCCGAAAATGAAGCGCATGGAAGATGAGAAAGATGGCTGGCTGGTACGCAAACTCAAAACCATCCACGGTAAAGTGCTGGATTTTGCACTAC
>JALEGK010000037.1 GCA_022763105.1 Rickettsiales bacterium
ATTCTCGCCGATGTCATGTTCCAACACTGTATTGTGACGCCATTCCCAACCATCACCGAATGGCACCTGCATCATCCAGCGCAAATCAATCTCATGCGGGGTTTTATCGCCATCGCGATGCACATAGATCAATCGTACACCGCCATCCCAGCCAGATTCTCTACGCTCTATCAGCTGAATGCGATTTTCAAGGATTGCGGCTGCGTGCTCCAGATTGTCACCGTGACGTTTGTCTTGTACTGCAACCAGTCGAAATGCGTACCAATCGTTCAAGCCAACATCGATATGTTCACGTAGTTGGATGCGCTGGTCGTTTGCCGTGCTGTCATTATCTTCTGTGTAGCCAATGCGTGCCTCGTATGAGATCGCACCATCATTCACCACAGCGGTGCCGACATTGCCCAGCGGCGACGATGCAAACGCAAGCACAGGCAAGGCGATCAGCCCAATCAGGCAAATACATAGATGTGAAGGCTTCATTTTAGGTGCCAGAGGAGAATATTTCTTCTTCCTGATAGGAAGAATCGAAGGCAGCTTTTACGGCCTCTAATAGTGCCATATCGGTTTTTTCATGTAGCACCTGATAGCGCGCAATGTGTTGGAAACGTGCTTCGTAATCACGATAAAACTGCTCCACGGCGCTGATATCACTGGTATACATAATCACGGCGTCCGAGCGTTTAGCGAATTCGAGTTTTTGCGATAGATCAATGCGAGGCTGCAAGGCTTCAGCAGGCATATTCGCCATAACAGCGCCTGCTGCGCGAATCTGCTCGACCGTCACGCGGTCCGCCATCGCGATAATATTGGCGTCTTCGGGTATGTGATACTGAATGGCGAGTGAGCGGATGATGGTTTTGGTCAATGCCAGACTATCCGGCTGATGCTTGGCATCCATCGTGATCCACAGCATCTTGCCTTTGATCTCTTCTACTTTCTTGTGCGTAATGGGCTGCATCGCTACCTCTTTTTGTGCCAAGGCACTGTCTTTTTTATTTATCCTAACATAACGCAGCAAACGTTAAAAAAATATAAATCTTTTCCCTTTAACCCGGACCACATCATCACTACATTGTTTGTGCTACAGGAGTATCACATGCATTTTCTTTCTTTCCTGATTTTTTCTTCCCTGATTCTGTCTATTTTCTCGACCAATGCATTCGCTCAGAACGCCACCCCGGTCGTCGTGATTCGCGCCGAAAAACAATCTTTTACCGATGAAGTTGAAGCACTTGGCACATTGCAGGCGAATGAGAGTGTCGATTTGACCGCTACCGTGACCGAGCTGGTAACGGCCGTTAATTTTGAGGATAATCAGCGTGTTATAAAAGGCGACATTCTTCTGGAGATGGACACAGCAGAAGAACAAGCGATGCTGCTTGAGGAGCAATCCAAGCTGCGCGAAGCTAAACGTCAGTTTGAGCGGGTCGAGAAGCTAGTGAAACGCGGCGCGAGCTCTCAGGCATTGTTTGATCAGGCAAAACGCGATTATGAAACCGCCAAAGCACGTATTAAAGCGATTGAGTCTCGGCTGCATGAGCGCCAAATTGCGGCACCATTTGATGGGGTGGTCGGTATCCGCGAAATAAGCGTCGGCGCGCTTGCGCAACCAGGAAAGATCATCACTACGATTGATGATGACACGATCATGAAGCTCGATTTCAGTGTGCCTGCCGTGCATTTGGCGAGCCTGAAGGAAGGCATCCAGATCGAGGCTGGCAGCAAAGCATTTGATGGGCGCGTCTTTCGAGGCACGATCCATAGTATTGATAGCCGGATTGACCCTGTCACGCGCGCCATTCAGGTCCGCGCGCTGCTGCAAAACCCAGACCGTTTGCTCAAGCCCGGCTTGCTGATGCGGGTGAAGCTCAAAAAAGACCCGCGTGATACGTTGCTCGTTCCTGAAGGGGCGATTGTGACATGGGACACGCAGCATTATGTCTTTGTTGTCGATGATGCTACCGCTAAACGCGTGCCCGTTGAAATAGGCTCTCGCCGCGCCGGATGGGTGGAGATTGTTGATGGTGTTCAGGTTGGCGATGCATTGGTCACGCATGGCACGGTGCGCATTAACGATGGTGCGCATGTCAATGTGGTGGCACGCGATGATAATCAGCGTCCTATCACAGAATTGCTGCGGCATCGTTCGAGAAAGTAGGCGCACGTGATCCTCACTGACATTTCCGTTAAACGCCCTGTTTTCGCAACCGTGATCGCGATGATGATGATCGCTTTCGGGCTGCTCTCTTTTGACCGCTTGGCGCTGCGTGAATATCCAAACATCGACCCGCCGGTTGTGACCGTGGAAGTCACCTACCCCGGTGCGCCTGCCAATATCGTTGAAACGCGTATTACCGAGATTGTCGAAGAACGGATCGCGGGGATTGAGGCGATTGAATTTATCGAATCTGAATCACTCGATGGTGAGTCACGTGTGACGATTGAATTCTCGGTTGCGCGCGATATTGACGCCGCCGCCAATGATGTGCGTGACCGTATTGCCGGTATTCAGGACGATTTGCCCAATGAGGCTGACCCGCCAGAAGTGCAAAAGGTTGATAGTAATGATGATGTGATTATCTGGCAGAATCTGGTCAGCACTGAGATGACCGTGCCGGAGCTGACTGATTATGCTGAGCGTTATTTGGTCGATCAATATTCAACACTCGATGGGGTGGCGCGTGTGCGTGTGGGTGGCGCACTTCGCTATGCGATGCGCATTTGGCTGGACCGTCAGGAGATGGCCGCACGTAATTTGAGCGTTAGCGATATTGAGATGGCGCTGCGCGCACAAAATATTGAGCTGCCTGCTGGTAATTTAGAATCCGCTGATCGCATGTTTAAAGCGCGGGTAGACCGCAATTTTAAAAAGCCCGATGATTTTGCCGGGCTGGTGCTCGCGCAAGGTGATGATAATTATTTGATTCGTTTAGGCGATGTCGCACGTGTTGAGTTAGGCGTTGAGGAAGACCGCACCTTCTTTAGAGGCAATGGCGTGCCGATGGTCGGGATTGGTATTATCAAACAATCCAATGCCAATACGATTGATGTTGCACGTAGCGTGAAGAAACTAACCGAAAAACTGAATGGCAATCTGCCTAAGGGCATGTCGATTAAGCAAAGTTATGATTCGTCCGTGTTCATTGAGGCATCGATTAATGAGGTCTATAAAACGCTTCTGATCGCCATGTTGTGCGTGATTGCCGTGATCTATTTATTCTTGGGCAGTGTGCGCGCCATGTTGATTCCGGCGGTCACCGTGCCGATCTCGATTGTGGCGACGTTCTCGGTCCTGCTCGTTCTTGGCTTCTCGATCAATTTGCTCACTTTGCTAGCGCTAGTGCTTGCGATTGGTTTGGTCGTCGATGATGCGATTGTGATGTTAGAGAATATCGTACGCCGCATGGAAGAATATAATGAACCACCACTGGTTGCCGCATTTTATGGTGCGCGCCAAGTCTCTTTCGCTGTGGTGGCAACAACATTGGTGCTGATTGCCGTGTTCGTGCCGATTACGTTTTTAGAAGGCGATGTGGGTCGCCTATTTACCGAGTTCGCACTTACTATGGCGGCGGCTGTGTGTTTCTCATCCATACTGGCGCTTAGCTTGTCGCCTATGATGGCCTCGCAAATCCTGAAGAAGAAAAGCTCGAAAGCCCCTCAAAGTTCAGCCGTTCAATGGGTAAGCACCAAGCTTGAATCTGGCCGATGCGTCTATTTGCGCAAGCTTGAATCCTTGATGCAGGCGCCATCCACTGTCGCGTTTTTATTTGTTGGGCTATTTGCGATCACCGCTTTGCTCTATACGCTGGTGCCAGAAGAATTTGTGCCGAAAGAAGATCGCGGCGTATTCTTTATCATCGTTAATGGTCCTGAAGGCGCAACCTACGACTATATGAAAGACTATATGGATGAGATTGAATCTCGTCTGATGCCATATGTTGAAGATGGTGCGTTTAAGCGTCTGCTTGTGCGCGCTCCGCGTGCCTTTGGCAATATCGAGACGTTTAATACCGGTATCGTTATTGTCATTATGGAAGATTGGAGCGAGCGCAAACCCGCCCATGTCATTTTAGGGGAGATCGGTAAAAGCTTAAGCGAGCTTCCGGGTGTACGCGCCTTCCCTGTTATGCGCCAAGCGCTTGGGGGTGCGCCTGAGAAACCGCTGCAGTTTGTCATTGGCGGCAGCACATACGAAGAACTAGCGGCTTGGCGTGATGTATTGTTTGAGAAAATCAACGCCGATAATCCGGGCTTGCAGGGGCTTGATAGCGATTATAAAGAAACGCGCCCACAGATTGATTTTCAGGTGAATTATGATCGCGCCGCGTCGCTGGGTGTGACCATTGAAGAAATCGGCCGCACGATGGAAACGATGATGGGCGGACGTGACGTTACCACCTTCCTTGATCGCGGCGAAGAATATGAAGTGATCATTGAAGGGGAGCGCTCCGAGCAACGCTCATTCAATGACATTGAGAATATTTATATTCGCTCTGAACGCACAGCTCGCCTGATTCCACTCGCGAACCTTGTCGATATTCGTGAATATGCTGCGGCCCAAACACTTGCGCGTTATAACCGGGTGCGCTCTTTAACGATTGAGGCAAATCTTGAGCCGGGCCTTCGCCTGGGTGATGCGCTCGAGCATTTGAATGGGTTGGTAGATGAGCATCTCCCCGATTACACCATTGTCGATTACAAGGGTGAAAGCCGCGATTATGTCAGCTCTGGTAGCTCGATCATTTTCGTGTTCATTATGGGTTTGGTGATTGTGTTCTTGGTGCTGGCGGCGCAATTTGAGAGCTATATTCACCCGCTCATCATCATGCTGACCGTGCCGCTTGCTATGGGCGGTGGATTGCTGGGCTTATATATTACCGGTAATAGCCTCAATATTTATTCGCAGATCGGCCTGATCATGCTGGTTGGGTTGGCGGCCAAGAACGGTATTCTGATTGTCGAGTTTGCGAATCAGCTGCGCGATGAAGGTATCGAATTCAAAGAGGCGCTATTCGAAGCGGCAAGCACACGTTTCCGCCCAATTGTCATGACGGGACTCACCACCGTTGCGGGAGCCGTACCGCTGGTGCTGGCATCAGGTGCCGGTGCAGAGACACGTATTGTCATTGGTGTGGTCGTACTTACCGGTGTGTTTGCGGCGACCTTCTTCACCTTGTTTTTTATTCCCGTTGCCTATCAGGTGTTAGCGCAGCATACCGGTTCGCCGAATGTGGTGGCGCGCCGCCTAGAGGCTGAAGAGAAGGCGCATAAGAAAACGTCGTCTGATTAGGCGGATGCTTGTACGGGTGTTACATTGCTCAATGCCTGACAGATCATCTGCGCGGCTTGCATCACTTCCTCGCGTTTTGGGCTGAATGAAATTCTTACCATGCCATCTTCTGGTTTTAGACCAAAGGATGAAGCGGGCACCACGGCCACGCCACTTTTCTCTGCGCCGTGCAATCCGGTCAGTAAGCTTAGTGCAATATCGACATCACTCTGGATAACAGCCGATGCCTCGCCAGACATGAGCTGCGCTTTGGCCGTCATTGGTGTGCCAAACAGCATGCTTAAATCGGCGAGCAAATAGAAGCCTCCTTGCGGCTTGATCAGAGCTGATTCAGGCAACATTGTTCGTAACTGATCATATAGGGCCTCTGCATTGCCCAGATAATATTCTTGTAATGGCTTTAGCTTATCTGCGCCCATGGTTGCCAATGCTGCGGCCATGCCAGCCTGCGCGCTGAGCGCCGGATTGCCGAGCAAGCGCGACTGCCAGTAGGTATATTCATCGAGGTAAGCAGGTGGAATGACCATGGCTGCCAAACGCTCTCCAGCCAGCCCTAATGCTTTGGTGCCAGAGCGAAAAAGAAAGGTGCGATCCAGCAAGTCAGGTGCGGCATGAATAAGCGAGGCATGCGCATCATGATCAAACACCACTTCCATAAAGGCCTCATCGCAGATGACCGGCACGTCTGGATAGCGCCGTATTATGGTTGCGATCTTTTTCCATTCTTCCTTGCGGGTAATATGCCCTGTGGGGTTTGCCGGGTTACAAAACAGAAAGGCTGCAATTTCGTCGTTATGTTGCACCAAGCTGTGCTCTATCGCCTCAGCGGTTAGTGCATAATCATCGGCGCGACTTAGATGTACGGGTAAGAAGCGATCTTGCTGATCATCGCCCATCAATTCTGATAGGGCGCGATGATTAAGGTACCACGGGCACGGCGCCACAATACTGCCATTAGGGCACGCTTTTTTGATGAGATGAAAGGCTAGTGATAGCCCGAATTGACCACCCGGTGTAAAGGCAATATGCGATGGGTTAAACGCGGTGCCATAGATGCGTGTGAATCCTTCCGCAGCCTGCTCGCGGAAATGCTCTTCGCCCAATGTGTGGGTACCGTAGGCGGCCACTTCGCCGTCAATGCCATCTATTGCCTCGCGCATGGCTTTGACCGCGTCATCATCGGCGGCATACGAGGCTTTGCCACGGCTTGCATCGGCGATATGCCAGCCTTCTTGCTGCAAATGATGCACCCATTCATGCATGAGCTGGGTGACGGTTACTAGCTTGGCATCGCTGCCATCAAATCGTTTCACCTGTGTTTGCCTACTCGTTTGCCGTTTCATTTGTGCAAAGTGATTCACTATGAAACAGGCCTGTCTAATAACAGATGATTTAATGCCTATTATCTGACGATTCAAGTGCAATGCGCTAAGCTGAGATAGTTTCTGCTGACTTATCACCAAGGGGGAAAGCTATGGACCAAATACTTAATGACAGTGCGTCTGAACCATCTGGGCGCAGTGAGCGCTGCGGGTTAGAATTGACGCTGCAAGAGCATGACGATTTCGCAGAAGTAATATTGGAAGGCGAATTTACCTACGCAGATAATGGTGCATTCAAGCGCTTAATCGAGCAGCTAGGAGCTTCTGACCATACCGATATTTATGTCGATTTCTCTGGGCCTCACTACATGGATTCCGCCGCTTTGGGCATGCTGCTTTTACTACGCGATGCGATGGCTGAAAAATCACCCTCTATCGTCTTACGCGGCGCGCACGGGCAGGTGCTTAAAATGTTCCAGCTTTCTCACTTTGATAGCTTATTTGAGGTGCAGTTTGATGCTTGAGTCTATGGCGGAAGCGGTGCGACAAGCACCGGAAAGTGTACGCAGCAAGCAAACCTGTTGCAGCACTGAATTTGTGGTGCGATCACTCGCTGAGATTGAGACGATCACGCCTTTTCTTAGCCATTTACACCCTGATGCGAAACGTGCCGAGCTTGGCATTTATGAGCTGCTGATCAATGCATTAGAGCATGGCAATATGGGCGTTGGTTACGAAGAGAAAACACGGCTGTTAAGATCGGGTGCCTGGTATGACACATTGCGCGCGCTTGATTCTAAGCATACACCTAATTGCAAGAGCATTTTGATTGAGTTGAGCTTCTCTTATAACTCCATCACGCTTGCTATTGAGGATGAGGGAGACGGGTTTGACTGGCAACCTTATCTATCATTTGACCCGGCACGCATTGCCCATATTCATGGCCGTGGCATTGCAATTGCCAACCATTTAAGCTTCGATATGTTGCGTTATGAAGGTGCTGGTAACCGCGTTGTAGTCACTACTCAACTATAGGATTGTTATGCATCGCCCCAATCCGTTTAATCTGACCTATACCAATATTAAACATACACGTGTACTGATTGTCGATGACGATCAAACCGATCGTATGATTTTGCGCCGCTGCTCTGAGTTGGCCGGATTTCAGCAGGTTGAAGAAGCGCATGATGGTGCCGAAGCAATGCAAAAGATTTCGCAATTTAAGCCCGATCTGATTTATCTGGATATGCAATTACCAAAAATGAATGGGCTTGAGATTTGTCAGGAAATTTTCAATGCGCGGCTGCAAAATGACATTGTCGTGATCATGCAGACCGCATCGGATCATTTTCAATCACGTATTGAAGCATTCAAGCTCGGCGTGACTGACTACATTATGAAGCCGATCAATGCGCAAGAAGTCGTCTCGCGTACGATGGCGCATATCGAGCGCAAAGCCTATAAGCAGCAGCTTAAGCAAGAGAATAACCG
>JALEGK010000038.1 GCA_022763105.1 Rickettsiales bacterium
CGGTTAGCGTCGTTCAGATTCTTGGACAGCTTCCCAAGCGGAGTATCGCTTTGCTTTCTAATCGCCTCGGCATGTTTGGTTAATTCTGCATCTTGATCACGTAAGGTTAAGGCAAGCGACAACATCTCATCACCAATGCAGCTTACGCGACGATAGCGATCGACTCGACTGTAACCCGTAGACATCGAACGCACGACATTACCAAATACGTGTTTACTCAGTGTGTGTGTCGCATTCTTGAAGAGCTGGCTATAGAAAATACTACCAGACATAATATTGCCATCAGCCGGGAAAATCGTTTTATCAGGCCATGCAATTTTCTGTGCGATAAGTGAATTAGGGAAGTTGAGCAATACACCAGACGTACGACGCAGACCAACTTTCTGCCAATCATAGATCTGCTCTGGGTCATTTACAGCAAAAGACCACCGGTTCGGCATCGGTTCTATGATGTCGTAAAGCCTTAATTTTTCTTTATTATCTATGCCCACACATACTTCCAATTGGTTATACAACGGCACTGCACCACGCATAACGTGCCACCTTATATTCTACACGATATATAAAGGGTTAGTTTGACAGTTATATGAAGTTAATATGAACTTCGGTTCATATTTCAGCCACTTAAAGGAACGATAAAAAGCAAGAATTTACACGATCTGAGGACCGTCATCACGAGTTTTAGCCACCTGACTAAGTGGCAAACCACTTTCTGGCTGTAATTCGGCGCGCTGCTCTTTTGTTTTCATAAGATCTTCGACCTTCTCCAATCGGTATTCAAGAATGCGCCGCTCTAAATTTCCTTTATGCCTATCGGCTGCATTTAATCGGTGCTCTGTCACTTCTCCTGTGCTGTATTGCAACCCTAACTTCATTTGATCAAAGATCATTAAATTCAAGCTCTCAACACCAAAAACCGCACCAATATCTTTCTCACCATCTCCTTTCAATGTGGCTACTTCTTGCTCATATTTATTGACGATATTGGCAAACACAGAGATGACCTCTTGTTCAAACGCTCCACCTGGCTGAAACGGGTCTGTTTTCTTCGCAAGAGCCGATTTAAAGGTTGCATGAACCCAGTCATTTGCATCCACATCCACCAATTTCTTAGCATCAATTTCAGCGCGCGAAATAGCCGGATTAGACAGGATGGTATGCACTTGCTCTGCCACTACACGCATTGTATCGGGGCGGGCAATCATACCCTTTAATTGCTTAAGGTTTTGACTATACAAACTGACCGCCACATCCGTCCCTGTAGGCCCTGCTTCCGCTGAAAGCCTATCAACGACATTCTGCGGAATATTATAGGTGCCATTCCATGCAACTCCGGTAGCTTTAAGAACATCCATAAATTCATAATATCGACGCTCTGGCTCAGACATAGGAAGCGTTGATGCTAAACTGTTATCTAACGGTGCCGGATAAAGATTCTGGCGCTGCGCCGCCGAAAAATGCGGATAGTTATTGATTAGATCACCAATAGTAGGTGGATATGTCTGACCAGCCTGCACCTCTTCAACCTCCGGAAGAGGAAAAGGCCTTCCATCTTTTCCTACAACACCATCTGGTATATCAACATATTCCGAAACAGGCGCCTTATGCCACTGATCTGCAGCAAATTTTTTGGCATACAACTCGAATAAGGCATTTTGTTTGGCCAGATCACGTGTTTCCGGATGGCCATTATTCTTCAGCACTGGTAACGAATCTAGCTGGGCTGCAAGCTGATTGCGAAAATTATCTCGCAACGCCCCAAAACCATCAATTTTACCGCCATCATTGGCAAATCGTACGGCACGACGCAGTACGGCAAAATCTAGCCCAGCAACTGACGCCTTCGCATCCGCATCTAACGACTGAGTCGTTTCATCAAATGCTTCGGTAAATGCATTGAGCAGCACAGCGTTAACTCGCACCTGATCTGCTACTGATAATTGGTCATAGGTTTTAGCCATCGAAATCACTACCTCTTTCGCTTTGCAGCCCATTCTACACTATCATTGTTTTACAAATGGTTAATATGCGCCAATCGAGACCAATAACAACCTCACATCAAAGAGATTTCACTTTGTCCGATCACAAAGCGGATAACCCTATCCAAAAACGAGAGATTTGGCTTTTTCAAGAGTGGCGGCCATGCCTAATGATGTTAGTGGAGGTAATGGCGGTCGATTCGTTTTACCGACATAACATTTAACGACCTCAAACGACAGAACTGACCACTTGCTGATCTTTATCTTGAGGCTTCGTTTCTACGATGGTCGGGGCTAATGTATCTTTAGCCGAAACTGTTTCATTGGCGGCATACTGAACCGAACCAAATTCAATTGCTTCACTTTTTCCGTCACGAAGGTTTTTTCTCTTCTGATCCATGTCTTTTAACATTTCTGTCTGACCTCGCTGATGCTCTAGCACTGCAACAGCAGCAACCACAGACTCTCTCAAATCTGCCGCGGCACGTTGCACCTCTTCTGAGGCTAGCGGATCAAGATCGGCTTTCTTTTTCTTACCCGGAGACCTATCCAATGCCAAACTTCGCTCCCAAAC
>JALEGK010000002.1 GCA_022763105.1 Rickettsiales bacterium
TCGGGCCTGTCAGACGGTTATCAGACATGAGCAGCAGTTGAATTTCTTTAACGTTAAGCCCTTCAGGCACCGTCACCGCATAAGTGACCGACTCACCTTTGACCAATGTCTCAAGCACATCTTTAGGGCTCACCTGCGCTTTGAACTGATACTCACCCGCCTTCACTTTAGACACTTCATTGCGCTTGTAAGCCATCGCCTGGAAGAGCATATCCTGATCCAGAATGTTATTTTCTTTTAAAATCGTCGTAATTTTGCGAAAGCCCGTGCCCGGCTCAATATAGATGACAACATCTTCCTTGAGTGGCCCCGCAGCACTAAACCAGCTGGTCACATAAAAATACGCGCCACCCGCTGTAATCAGTGCGAGAACAATCAGAAATAAACAGATGCGCAGGAAAAACTTCATCGCGCCTCCGAAGCGTGGGGGTTAAACGGCCTTAAAGATAAGCGAGGCATTCGTCCCGCCAAAACCAAAGGAGTTAGACAGAACTGCCGACACCTTCTTTTCTTTCGCTGTGTGAGGCACCAAATCAACGCCTGCACAACTCTCAGATGGATTATCCAAGTTCAGAGTCGGAGGCAACACACCTTTACTCATGGCTAAGGTCGCCAGAATACCTTCCACACTACCCGCGCCACCAAGCAAGTGACCGATAGATGATTTGGTAGAAGACATAGAGACTTTATCAATAGCCGAGCCAAACAGGCGCTTAACCGCACTCAGCTCAATCTCATCACCTTTTGGCGTCGAGGTGCCATGTGCATTCACATAGCCAATATCTTCAGGATTCAGCTTCGCATGCTTCAATGCAGCTTCCATAGAACGGAAACCACCATTACCATCTTCAGCCGGAGCCGTAATATGATGCGCATCACCAGACATGCCATATCCCGCAACTTCGCCGTAAATGGTCGCGCCGCGTGCCTTCGCATGCTCATATTCTTCAAGCACCACAATGCCAGCACCTTCACCCATCACAAAGCCATCACGCCCTTCATCCCACGGACGAGATGCCTTCTCTGGCGTGTCATTGTAACTGGTAGAGAGTGCACGTGCGGCCGCAAATCCTGCGATACCAGCGCGGCAAATGGTTGCTTCAGCACTACCGGCAATCATCACATCTGCATCACCATATTGAATCAGACGAGACGCATCACCAATCGCGTGCGCACCGGTCGAACAGGCAGTCACCACCGAATGGTTAGGACCTTTAAAGCCATGACGAATAGAGACCTGACCAGATGCCAGATTGATAAGGCATGCCGGAATAAAGAACGGACTAATACGACGAGGACCAGATTCTTCGATCAACTTCACCGTGCGCTCAATCACCGGCAGACCGCCAATACCTGAACCGATCAATACACCAGTGCGATGTTGCTTCTCTTCCGAATCAGCCACCCAGCCCGATTGCTTAATCGCCTCTTCTGCTGCCACCAAAGCAAACAGAATAAAGTCATCGACTTTGCGCTGCTCTTTAGGTGCAAGCACTTCATCTGCACTGAAGGTCTCGCGATCGACTTGCGCCGCCACCTTACATGGAATATCAGATACTTCGAAATGCTCGATTGGCTTAATACCAGACTTGGCTGCAATAATCGCATCCCACGTCGCATCCACGCCAACACCAACAGGCGTGACAAGTCCCATTCCGGTTATAACAACACGGCGCATAGAATCTCTCTATTAGTAATTAGAAATAATTAGCTATTGTCTTCGATGTAGCTGGTAGCGTCTTTGACAGTCTGAATCTTCTCAGCTGCTTCATCAGGAATCTCGATACCGAACTCTTCTTCGAACGCCATCACCAACTCTACCGTGTCCAAGCTGTCCGCACCTAAATCATCAATAAAGCTTGCTTCTGGTACGACTTTATCTTCTTCCGCACCCAGATGCTCAACGACAATCTTTTTTACGCGATCTGCAATATCACTCATGTTTATTCCTTAATGTTGTTAGCATAGAACTAAAAACGGCTGATTATCATATAGGTATAGCTTTGACCAGAAAAATGTCTTGTGCAACACAGCACACGGTGACAAAGCCACTAAACCATTAACAATCCTCCATTAATATGGACCGTCTGACCAGTAATATAGCTTGCTTCGTCACTTGCCAAGAATACTACGCTAGACGCAATATCTTCAGGCAAACCAAAGCGTCCAGACGGAATATTAGCCGTAATACGCGTTTGCTGATCTTCATTCAACGCATCGGTCATCGCCGTTTTAATAAAGCCCGGCGCAACACAATTGACCGTAATACCACGTGACGCCACCTCAGCAGCCAGCGATTTGCTCATACCGATCATGCCCGCTTTAGACGCGCAATAATTGGTCTGACCCGGATTACCCATCACAGCCACCACAGACGCGACATTAATAATGCGTCCATGTTTTTGTTTCATCATGCCGCGAAGTACGGCTTTGTTCAGGCGATGGGTAGCGGTTAAATTGATATCGATCACATCCTGCCATTCATCTTCTTTCATACGCATGGCGAGGTTGTCTTTGGTCACACCAGCATTGCAGACAATAATATCTAAGCCACCCAGCGCTTCAGACGCTTTGGCTGGCAGCTCGTCCACTTGGGCCAGATCTTTTAGGTTACACGCAATCGCCGTGGCACCACCCAGCTCTTTAACCAGTTCATCAAGCTTTTCCTGACGCGTGCCAGACACGACCAATTCAGCGCCTGCTTTCTTCAATGCATGTGCCACCGCACCACCGATACCACCCGTCGCACCGGTCACCAGCGCTTTCTTACCTTCTAATGAAAACATAGTCTCTCCTACCTGCTCTTAAGAGGCTTTTGCGAACGCATCAAAATCTGCTGGCTCGCCCACATTACTAATCGTCGCACCCTCAACCATGCGCTTAATCATGGTAGAAAGCACTTTGCCATGACCAATCTCGATATATTGATCAATATGCTTGGAATTCATGTAATCCACCGACTCTTTCCAACGCACCGTGCCGGTTACTTGCTCTACGAGCAATACGCGCAGCTTGTCCGCTTCACGCTCATGCGTGGCATTCACATTGGTCACCACAGGCACAACCGGGTCGCTGAAATTGGCAATCGCCAGCGCTTTTTCCATCACGGTAGCCGCTGGCTTCATCAGCGAACAATGGAATGGCGCACTCACAGGCAGCGGCACGACCTTGCGTGCGCGAAGATTCTTCGCCTCGGCACCCACTAGCTCAACGCCCTTAACGGAACCACTAATCACGATCTGACTATCAGAATTATAATTAGCGATCTCGCAGACCTCACCGGCCTCTTCTGCAATTTTCAATAGCGCTTCAACACGCGCAAATGGCAAACCTAACACAGCAGCCATTGCACCCTCACCTTGCGGCACAGACTCTTGCATGGCACGGCCACGGATTTGCAGCAGCTTCGCTGTCTCATGCAACGGCAATGCCTTAGCAGCCGTCAGGGCAGAATACTCGCCCAGCGAATGACCAGCCACCAAGCTGACATCGCGCGCCACATCCACGCCCACTTCTTTTTCCAACACGCGAAGCGCGGCAATCGAGCACGCCATAATCGCAGGCTGCGCATTTTCTGTAAGCGTTAGATCCTCTTCCGGCCCCTCAAACATGAGTTTGCTGAGATTATAAGAAAGCGCATCATCCACTTCCTGGAAGGTTTCTTTGGCAACCGGAAATGCTGCTGAGAGCGCTTGGCCCATACCAACAGCCTGACTTCCCTGACCGGGAAATATATAGGCAATAGTCATGAAAGGCGGTTTAGTCGATGGCCGCGATTAGGTCAAGTCACGACAAAATCGTGCAAAAATCACTTGCATCATGTGGATAAACCTGTATGAAGGCAGCCTTCACTTTTTATGAGTGGAGACCATTTAATTGTCAGGATACCAGCAATCATGCTGAAGATGTCCGTTAAATAGGAGTAAATGATATGGCATTTTACGAATGCACATTCATCGTCCGCCACGATATGTCGCCGAACGATGTAAACAAGCTGACCGAGCAAATGACAGCGATCATTACCGAAGGTAAAGGTAAGATTCTCAAGAACGAATATTGGGGCCTACGTAACCTAGCTTACAAAATCAACAAAGCAGGTAAAGGCCACTATGTAATGCTAGGCCTAGATTCTGCCTATGCACCCGTTGCTGAAATGGAACGTCAGATGCGCATTAATGAAGACATTATCCGCATGCTGACCGTGAAAGTGGATAGCATGGATTCTTCTCCATCTATCGTGATGAAACACAAGTCTGGCGATCACGCTGACGACGAAGCTGCATAAGGAGGATCACCATGCCAGCTCCACAAGGACGTAAAGTATTTTTCCGCCGTCGCAAGACCTGCCCATTTTCTGGTCCAAAAGCACCGGCAATCGATTACAAAGACACCAAGCTACTGGGACGCTTCGTTTCAGAGCGCGGTAAAATTATGCCAAGTCGTATCACAGCTGTTTCTGCGAAGAAGCAACGTGAGCTTTCAAAAGCAATCAAACGTGCACGCAATCTTGCATTGCTGCCATACGTTGCGCAATAGGAGGATTAGACAATGGAGATTATTCTACTAGAGCGTATCGCACGTTTAGGTGCTGTAGGTGACGTAGTAAGTGTGAAAAACGGTTTCGCACGTAACTATCTGATCCCAGAAGGCAAGGCGCTACTTGCAAGTAAAGAAAACAAAGCAGACTTCGAAGCACAACGTGCACAGTTTGAAAAGCAAAACGCTGAGCGTCGTTCTGAAGCAGAAGCAGAAGCTAAGAAACTGGAAGGCCAGATGGTCACCGTGATTCGCCAAGCGAGTGACGATGGCAAGCTATATGGTTCTGTTGCTGTACGTGACGTGGCAGATGCATTGACTGAAGCAGGTCATGAAATCGATCGTCGTCTGATCGATTTGAACGCGGCAATCAAGAGCCTAGGCTTGTATGACGTGACCGTTAACCTGCACCCTGAAGTGCCAGTTACCATTAAGGTACATGTTGCACGTAACGCTGACAGCCCAATCCCACAAGAGCTTCTGGAAGAAGAAGCAGTGGAAGAAGCTCCAGCAGTGGAAGCAGCAGATGCAGAAGCGCCTGAAGAAGTGGAAGCAGCGGCTGATGAAGCACCTGCTGAAGTGGCGGAAGAAGCTGCAGAGGAAGAAAAGAAAGAAGCAGCAGACGAGTCTGCGGCGTAAGCTTTTCACCTCAATCGAAACCAAGGATAAAGCCGCGCTTTTCAGTGCGGCTTTTCTTTTTGCTTCCATACAATCCACAAGCCCTGTTTGACTTGAGGATAAGCAGTTAAAACCGTTTGTCCGCACCCACGCATCGTGACATGCTAGCGCAAACGATACGAAAAATTATGGCAAGCAGACTTAGCATTACAAAAGATGCCGAGACAGATGAACTCGGCAATCTCAAAGAAGCCCCCAATAATCTAGAGGCAGAGCAAGCGCTATTGGGCGCATTGCTAACCAATAATGACGCGCTGAACCAGTTAGGCGGCGAACTCCACCCAGAACATTTCTATGCTGAAATTCACCGCCGTATCTACGAAGCCATCCTGCGCTTCCACGATAAAGGCTTAGTTGCCAACCCCGTCACACTCAAACACCACTTCGCCGATAATGACTCCGTTGAAGATCATTACCTCGCAAGATTGGTCGCAGCATCAGCCACCATCATCAATGTGCGAGACTACGCGCAGATCATTATGGATTTGCACCTCAAGCGTGAGCTGATTGGCTTGAGTGAAGGCACGGTGCTGGAAGCCTATAATAAGGGTAGCGAATCAAGCGGTATGGACCTGGTCGAACAGGCAGAACAGCAATTGTTTAACCTGGCAACCGACGGCGATGCTCGCGGCGGATTCCAACCCCTGCGCGCCTCTATTACCGAAGCGATTCTACGCACTGAAACCGCGATTAAACGTGATGGCAGCATTGTCGGCATCCCAACCAATCTAGGGGCGCTAGACCGCTTGCTAGGTGGCTTGAATCCATCTGACTTACTCATCCTTGCGGGCCGCCCATCGATGGGTAAAACCGCATTGGCTACCAGTATGGCGTATGGTGCGGCACTTAAGATGAAAGAAGAAGCAGAAGCTAACGGCGAGAAACCACCTGCTGTAGGGTTCTTCTCACTCGAGATGTCAGGCGAGCAGCTTGCACAACGTTTGCTCGCTAGCGCAACCAGCATCGACTCATCCAAACTGCAACGTGGTGAGCTGACCAACGAACAATTCGCTAAGCTAACACACGAAAGCAACACGCTGGCAGAGTTGCCATTCCATATCGATGATACACCAGCGCTTTCGATTGCCGCACTGCGCACCCGCGCGCGCCGCTTAAAGCGTGTGCACAATCTTGGCCTCCTCATCGTCGATTACCTACAACTCGTGCGCCCATCTTTCACTAAAGGCAGCGCCAACCGCGTGCAGGAAATCTCAGAAATCACGCAAGGGTTAAAGGCCATCGCCAAAGAATTAAACGTGCCCGTGCTTGCCCTATCGCAGCTCTCGCGTGCGGTAGAGTCGCGCGAAGATAAGCGCCCGATGCTCTCTGATTTGCGTGAATCGGGAAGTATCGAGCAAGATGCCGATGTCGTGATGTTCGTTTACCGCGAAGAATATTATCTGGCGCGAAGCGAACCAAAATCAGACATGGGCACACCAGAATACGCAGCATGGCAAGAACGCCTAGAAAAAGTATTTGGGCTAGCAGACGTGATTGTCGCCAAACAGCGTCATGGCCCGATTGGTACAGCGACCCTGCAGTTCCAGTCCGAATTCACGCGCTTCTTAGATTATCAGGCCGATGAATATATGCCTGAGCGGCATTGATAAGCATTACCAGATCTGAGCGCCACCCACTCGCGTGCAATTCTGATGCACCCGGTCACGCATAAAATCATTCTCTACAATATTCTTTTCTAATTCGGGATGCGCTTCAAACACCTGCGGGTGATCTGCCTTGAGTAAATCAGTGCGGATATTCGCATCAACCGATGCATGGGTCGGATGATTGAGCGCCTTCAGGAAGTCCGTTTCATTTGCGCTGAGCTCTATCTGCTCACCTTGTCCACCTAGCACCGTATGCACCAACTGTGACACTTCCTCTAATTGTTGCTTAATATACGCTTTTTTAATCGTCGTACCATGATGCTCATAGCGCGCACGAAACGCCTCATACATACGGTCAACATTCTCTTCAGTTGGCAGTAAGTGGCTAATATCTAACCCTTCGCTTGGCGCGCCAGCCTGTGCTAACCCTAAAACAGTCAGTGTTCTGAGCTGATCCAGATCGTTATTGGGCGATGCGGGGTCGATATTCATAATGGCAGGCTTGGCGTGAATCAAATTATACAAATCAATAAGGTGGGTGGGCTTGTCGCTTTCTTTATCAAAACACAATGCCAGCTTGGCACCCACCATTTCTATTGGCTGTCTTAGCGAAATATTATCGCCCTCATTCAGAAACCTAGGCTTTAGTAAAGGCCGAGAGCCAGGAATAAGCTGAAGCGGCAACCAGACATCCATGCCCTCGCGTGGCGCTTCAGACGATATATCGGGTCTGCTAGCAGCAATCTGTTCTATTTCTGAGAAAGAAAAATGCCGCTTCACGCCATATTGGAACACCATTTCCCTGGCAGACCCTTTATCATGCTCATAACCAAGCTTATTCGTAATCGCATCGACTGTCCTAATAAGAGGGCCCTCATTATCGCTAAAGCCAGGTTTTGGCATATAAACCGCTATATCTAAGTCCGACGGCGTTCTAAGGCTAGGCATGTCCATGCCCAATCGTTTCGCTGTCATATAGACGGCTCCACTACCATCTAGCATCAGTTTCTCGCCACGACCAAAACTGAGCGGCTGCGCAGCAGCAGCGTCAAAAATCTCCTGCGTCATATACCCTTTAAGCATCGAATATAAACGGCGATTATTTAGTGTCGTCTGATTCCCCATGCTCAAACGGTAGCAACATAATGTTAAGAAGCTTTTAATTATTATGCTACAATCAGGCAAAATAGCGATCAGGAGCGCTCATTGGAACCCATCGAATATCATTTTAGCTGCGCAGATGGCAGCACACATAATTACAAGATCGAGCTAGATAAGCAGCATGATCACACCGATCCTAACCTGCCAGATTGGACCGCACTGGAATTTAATCAATGCGAAGGCTGCGAATGGAGTGAAACCGACCGATGCCCAGTCGCAGTTGCCATGATCGAGCCGGTCACCCTACTACAAAAGCTCCCATCATACGAAACACTCGATGTAACGGTAAAAACCGAGCACCGCACCTACTCTGCCCACACAAGCGCACAAGAAGCGCTTAGCAGCTTCTTTGGCCTCATCATGGCCACGAGCGGCTGCCCGGCCTTTTGGCATTTCAAAGGGCTGGCTGAGTTCCACCTGCCTTTTGCCTCTATGGAAGAAACGCTCTTCAGAAGCATGGCAGCACATATGATGTATGCGCATTTCAAAGACGAAACACACCGCACCCAAGATGTGATTGATGAGGTTAAACAAAGCTACGAGAATATGGGCAAGGTCAACAAAGCCTTTATTATGCGCGTCCGCGAAGGAGTCTATCTAGAGACCGACTCATCCTTCAACGCGCTCGTCATACTCGATGCACTAAGCAGTATGGTGACATTTAATTTGGAACAAGAGATCGAAGAGCTTAAACGCTTATTTGCTTAAACACGCATGGTGCCGATGAGAAGAATTGAACTTCCGACCCCGTCATTACCAATATTCAAGCCCATTTTACTACCTGCTCACCTTAGTCACTACCGCACGCTACTGAGTAACACAGAAAATTCATTTTAGTCAGCGGGCAAGTGATACCGAGAACTACACAGTGCGATATGATGTCCCGTGTATCCAATCTTATGGCAATATTATCTGCTGAAACCATGAAAAAGGGGAGCAAAGATGCCCCCCCCCTAAATCATCAATATTTTAATTAGAATTTAGTTATAAAGCAGGTCAGAAGTCGTCAGAACAATCTGCCCTACCGTAATGAACTCAAGGTCAACACTAGAATCACCGTTTGCATCGAGATGGTACTGATGGTTACTACCAACCACGTTATAGCGCAGCTCTGCAGTGCTATTGCCAGAGAACCCAGATGTACCGATAACGCTAATGCCTGTAGCCAAAGCACTTAAATCTAGCTTGTCGGTTCCTTGAGCAAAGTCATAAATCCAATCACCCTGCCATAAGACACCATCAGTAGAGCTGGTGTATAGGAAGATGTCTGCACCAGCACCGCCGACTAAGCCGTCACTGCCAGCACCTCCGTGAATGTAATCTGCACCTGCTCCACCATCCAGCCAATCACTTCCATCCTGACCGTACAGCACATCATTACCATCATCACCATAAACACCATCGTTGCCAGCACCGCCGTCAACATAGTCATCATCATCTTCGCCTTTCAGGGTATCATCACCATCCTGACCGAACAGTGAATCATTACCAGTGTGACCATAGACCTGATCGCTGCCCCCATTACCAAAGACATAATCATTGCCTGCGTCTCCGGTCACAAAGTCTGATCCATCACCACCATCGACGTTATCGTCACCATCACCGCCATAAACAGTATCAGCACCATCGCCTCCAGTTACGGTATCAGCACCAGCATCACCCCAAACGATATCGTCACCCAGATCACCTGCAACGATGTCATCACCATCACCGCCATTCATCTGGTCGTTACCATCGCCACCATAGAGCTGATCGGCACCAGCATAAGCATATAACTCATCGTCACCGCCATTACCCCAAAGCGTGTCATCTCCAGAGCCTCCTGTTAAGGTGTCCGCGTTTGCAGTACCAGCTAATGCAACATCAGGGTCAGTAGTAGGCCACCAAGAAGGTAGTGTACCGTCATCAATGTAGTCTTCCAATTCTTCATCGGTGAGCGTGCCTTCATCGAAGGTGAAATTATGTATATCGTATGATCCACCACGGTATTGATCTTGGATCGTCAACGAACCAGAGCCAATACCCATGATAAGATTTTGACCACTTACACTGAATGTAATGTCCTCGATATTAATGCTAGATCCAAAGACGACTTCATCATCGCTATATCCATCAACGTCTGCAACGGTGTCATGGCCATCACCTGAATAATAGTAATAGGTATCCACGCGACTACCACCGATTAGTAGATCATTACCTGTATCACCAGTCAGAGTGTCTTCGGAGTCATACCCTCTAACCGTGTCATCACCTGTTGTAATGCTCTGGTTAAGAACAATCTCGCGAAGTTCTTCGCTAGTTATGATGCTTTCATCATCAAACTGGATGGTTTCAATGCCCCAAGGGTTATTAATTTCGAACTGTTGATCGATGTAGATTGAACCACCACCAGCAATCTGAATCGTCAGATTTTTGGCACTACCACCAATGTTGGTTGTACCAGGACGAATATAGGTGAGATCATTTGCAGTAATACCTGGACCTAACAGCAATGTGTCATCTCCCGAAGCATCGTCAATGGTATCATTGCCATCACCTGAGTAATAAGCATAGGTATCGTCACCATAACTAGCATAAAGCACGTCATCGCCTAAACCACCCACCACATATTCTTCAGCAGAACCGCCCTGCAGCGTATCTGCACCCGCTGTACCAATCATGACTTGAGTGGTACGTAATGTCGCCAAATCACCACTGGTAATCTGATCTAAGTAGGTGTTGGCGAGTGCTGAGTTATACTCTGTATCATCAATATCCATACCATTCGCAACGGCATTGATGACTGGTAATAGATCCTGCCAATAATCCAACTTCTCGCCTGACGTAGAAGGCTCATTCTGCTCAATCGCACTAACAAAATCAGCAAGGCTTTGGCCACTATAGCCACTGATGGCATGATCGTATTTCATGTCCGCTAAGAATAGTAGTGGATGACCGCTATAATCAGATTGAGCATCACTGTAAATAGGGTTAAGCAGCGTTGAGAGCTCTTGCTGGGTCATCGTATGAAGATTTGTTCCGTTATCTTGCTCAGCCTGCAACGCAGTTTTAGCATCATACAAAGCTGCGCTTAGTATTGTTTGCGGTATTTGCAGTAAAAGTTTTGTTGCCATGTCGGTCACAAAATCAGACCACATGTCGGTCATTAAAGTAGCCGCATTTGGACCTATATGCGTATAGCCAGATTGTACAAACTCTCTGCCAACCCAGTTCTCCACACCCTCTAAAATACGGGCATCAATATATGCACCTCTACTAGTTGAATTGACTGAATCAACCCCAAGCCATTTGAACGCGATATCTTCTACATCTGCTTTAAACGCAGAGAATGTAAAGTTGCTATAATCAGCATGCACCAAATTCTCAACCAATGTCTTTAGCGAGGCATCCGAGTTCATAGCTACTGACAAAGAGGATACTTCGCCAGAGCCTTGTAATTGAGGAAGTGTTGAGATGCTGTTATCAAAAGAAAAGTTATCACTAAAAATCTTAATGCTGTTAGCCTGATTATGTTCGAACCAAACATCTTGAATAAGCATAGACCCGCCACCAGAAAGGCTAGCCGTACTTTCTGAAGAAACCAAATGACCTTGATTAGTGGTATTTACTGAGGCATAAGCCAGATCAATCTCGTTGATGTTCCAATCAGTGAGTGTTTGCAGTTCACCTGACTCAGACCGACCATTCTCATTTAAGTCTTGCCACACTAATAAATCACCAAATTGCGTATCGGAATTATTAATGATCCCATCACTATTGCTGTCTAATGCTGCAAGCTCAATGAAGCCATCAGTAGTCGCATTGCCAAACAATTCGCCAATATCATTAATGACACCGTCTGCGTTCAAGTCGATTGCTAATAGGCCGTCATCAGATGACACCCAACCTGTTTGTTCTGCAAATCCATCAGCATCTAAGTCAAAGAATGTTTGATTAGTATTATCGTAGGATGAAAGTTCAATTAGATTGTCTTGGTCTAAATCCAAAACCAATGGAGAAGAAGGCGTTTCATCAAATAAGTAATTAAATATTTCGCCATATGAATTTGGAAATTCATTACTTCCGTTGAGAATCGGATTTAGCCAAATTGGAGCGGTTGATGCGGGGTACATCAATGAATGAAGAATCTGACCAAATGAACTTAACCCCCACATTCCAGCATCAACAAAGCTGTCAAAATCGTTATAAGAATTTTGCCATGCACCACTTTCAAATAGATTTTGAATAAACTCCCCTAAATTGATGTCATTTACAGTTAGATCTAGTATACCCGCCAAAGAACCCACACCAAAATCAGTTAAATCGACATTGATGTCTGGATCTATGCCATCCATGTAACTCCCGTAACCAAAGAACTCATCAAATGCCGCGCCCGTCCACGCCTCATAGGTTGAACCGTTATTATTGAAAATGTCTTTGTGATAGCCATTAATATCTTCGTAAGAGATTTCTCCGTTACCACCGTTGTTCATGTTAGTTATACGGTCAAGTAGGTCAGCTTTAGCCAATTCATCTCTTAATGTCTCTTGGATTTGGTTAATTTGCGCGTCTGTTAAATTTGGAAATTCTTTTCCCATTACATGATCAAAGAAATCATCAGCAACTTCACCAAAGAACCCATCACCATTTGCAACATCCTTGGCTACATCACCATACTCAATGCCGTTGTTTGACAGATAATCATAGTAATCGTTTATATCTTGCGACGTGATGCCGTCGCCATCCGTAAAGGTAGTGTTGAAGTTATTCAGATCATTTAATGTTAGTGCCATGATACCCTCCCTAGCAACTATTAACAGTCTTCATGGCGCAACCAGTTACATAGCTTTTTCGAACATAAAGCTCTTCATTTTTTCATTAATTAATTTGAAAATCTCCCGGTGGTGCTGGATCTGCTTATGATTAAATTTCCAATCCACCCATATTTCATCCACGAATTTGAATGTTCCTTGACAGCCGGGGTTTCTATCGTTCATGCCGCACGCGAACCAGTAATTTGGATTATGTGCATCTTCACCTTCAAAATAAACATCATCGACTTCTGTATTTGGAAGATCATATTTTTGTTTTACCTGAAACCGTCTAAGGCCAGTCACTTCATCGTAGACAGGGTTATCAATGCCGCTATCAAAATTCTCCGGCACACGCAATGCGGCATGTTTATATTCAAACGAGGCATTCTCCTTGCAAGGCTTGTTGGGGCATCTGGGAAAATGATCGACCGTGAGTGTAATCACGTCGTAGTAAATTTCGCTCTTCCAATCTGCTGGAGCGGGATCACCTGATGGAAAATGGATTTGCATGTATAAGCTCTTTCGTTCACCGTCAGGATACTGACTTTGCCACAGGTAACTACGCGGCATCTTAAAGGTGTATGGGCCAAGCTGGTACGTTCCGATGTTATTGTCGAGTGACGAAGAAGCCGATTGTTTTGCAGCGCGCTCTATCAATGCGCGCACCACATATGCTCGCTTGTAAGATTGCCACGCATAGTCAATGGCTATCACCACTATTGCCAGAACCAGCGATACAATGAATAACCTCAATAATATTTTTTTGGTGTTCTTAGACATGAGTGACAACCTTCTCTTTGTTTCGTTGATGCTGCAAAGTCATCAAACCCAGCACAAAAAGCACCCTGTTGTCACGAACTAGCGTGTTTAAATTTGAAATTTTATGCGCTAACACGATGTCACTCACACCAGTCACTGAACCCCTCCCTGTGACTCGATGCATAACCTAAAATTGTTTTTGATTTTTCATGCAACCAGTAGTGGGATTGCACAACCATCGCAAGAAAACATTTTAAAACTTTTCTCTTGATTTGTTATGTCGCCTAGGAGTTAGCTGGCTTAAGAAGGTGCAGATTCTTCTGAAATCGTTTCACCCGTTTCTGCATCTATGCAACCCATCACAAGTTCAGCATTTGATTCGATGCATGTGAGGTAAGCATTTGCTACCGATCCTAGCTGAGTGTTCTTTCGCTCCCACTGTCGCAGAGTGTGTAGATTGATACAAAACTGCTCTGAAAATTGCGCCTGACTGAGCCCTAGGGATTGCCTAATTCTTTTTACATCATCACCTTGCATACTAACCTCGTTAAAAATTATCGGATTGCCCTGATTATCAAACCGTATTAAAACAAGGCAATAGTAATAAAATGTATTTTTGAGGTTCGTGATGTACGATGATGATAATGGCAACCCGATTGAGTGCCCTGCTTGCAGCAACACAGATATTCGACGATCTGGGATTCAGGGTAAGAAGCAACGCTACCAATGCAAGGCTTGCCTCAAATACTTCATCCCAAAGCCGCGAGCTGCAGAGCAAAAAAAGCTCCTTAAACACAAACTGGCTATCATGCTCTATTCCACCGGCGCCAGAATGAAGGAAATCGAAGAATTTACAGGCAAAAGATATCCCACGCTGAAAAGTTGGCTCGGTCCCGTCTTCGATTTCTTTGAGCAAGATCGTGCTTTGAAAGAGATTCGTAGGAAGCCAGACACTGATTTAACCATCATGGATACCCCACCCAAGCAAACCGACTTAAAAGGCAAATGTTGGCTAATCGTCGAGGTTGAAAAAGAGGCTTTTGACGGCAAGTCGGTAGTAATCAGTAATAAAAACAGCCCTTAAGTGATTGAAATATGTTTTTATATTTTTCTAATAAAATGTATTAAAAATATATTGACGTATATTTTGCGCGTGTTAGTATAGCCTCATACTTAATGAGGAACACATCAACATGAAAAATTTCGACGCAGATTTTTGGCCGCTAGGAAGCAGTCCTTAGGCGCTTTTCTTCCATCCAACAAGCTAACGCAACTATCCCGCTACCCTAATTTGCTGGAGGGCTTGCTACGCACATTTTTTAATAAAATCGTTTTAATGCCTTTAGGAAGCAACAGTGAATTATTGCCCGCAGAAAACAGAAATGCCTGAAATTTTCTATAGTATTATTGTATTTGAAAACTGGTTACGTGCAGCAGGTTATAATGGACACGGCTTAGCTAACCCAGAAAACAGTCCTAACGACCCCTTAGTATATGGCTTAAGTTTCAATGACACGCTCAAGAATGGTCAGTCTAACTACCTGAGACTAACTCGTACAAAATCACGATTCATAAAAATCACCGAACCACCCATGCCAGAATGGTGTGAGACAATAACTTTCGGCACGGCAATAATATCTTCAAACTTACCGCACATTCAATTTGGAAATCAGCTTAGACTTACGTCATACTCACTCCCTGATGAGTTTTCTGATCGGGTCGATTTTAGTGAAAAAGCCCAAAAAGAACTTAGTCGCGAATTTGGCTGGCTCGAAAAGCTCAGCAATACCATCATAGCAAATAATCGTACGCTCGCTTACATCAGCTTTATAATTGCTAGATCTCAGTCTCATCTATCGTTAGTCAGACCAACTGGAAATGCGAAAAAGCCCTTCAAAGTGTCTCGCAGTGATGCTCATTTGATGCAGCTACACAATGATGGACTAAGTACCCGGCTGTACCCAATTCATGTAGTTGAAAGAACGGCAAAAGGAGCTCGAATCACTCTTATGCCCAATGCCTTCCAGCTTACTTAAAACAACCCGTAGTACCACAAAAGAAACGCCTTATGACAATGCAGCCTTCGCAACTCAATTTTGATAATTTTCCAGTGATGATGAACGAAAAAGAAGTCGCCGCCGTTTTGGGGGTGTCTGTAAGCAAAGTTAGAAAAGACCGTGCAAGAGGCGAAGGTATCGCCTCTTGCAAAATAGGAACCCGTGTCCGCTATCGACGCGACAAAGTCATCGAATACCTCATTTCACTATACCAAACAGAAACTTTAACCTCACAAAAGAAAGGCTAGAAAAAATGACTGAAACTTGCGAACCTCCTGTAATCAGGCAGCTGCCAGAGCGACTATTAGATGCAGAAAACATGCACGAATACATTGAGTCTTGGGGACCAAGCTTCGTGATAACACTGGAATTCTGCCGCAATATTTCATTAGAAGACGCAAAAGTGGCCGTGATCAAATTTTGCGAGACCGCTCGTGATAAAACGAAGCTGAGCCACGATCTCTACGATTCGTATGGCACAGGGCCTGAATTCATAGTCGTACCCGATTTCTTGGACTCTATGCTCAAATATCACGTCATCGTTCGCTGTGGAAGCGATAGAAAAGTTTTCTACGAAGCCGCACCACCAATTTGGAAGAGCATCCAGAGTGATGGCAAGCTTCATTTTTGCCAATTTGCACTCCACGCCCTCTACCCACTTCGCTGCGAAGTATACGAGTTCGAGCATCATGTCTTAGAAAGATTATATGGGCACGAGGCATCGTACCTACGATTTCTTACGGGCAGCTTATGGCATTACACTAAGCCACCAGAGGTTTTATTAATTCTAGACCAATGCTCGGCTGCAAAACTAGACGCTTGCAGCGAAAATGCGGCCAATCAAGAGCCAAGAAGCCACTATACGTAGGCAGTCGAAAATGCATCCATGGAATAGGCAACTCCGATACCCTCTAAGTGAGTGGCTGCAAGCTATGCCACTCACGCATTTCGTAACCTTCAATTTCAACCGCGACCTTACGATACAAATGGCGCGACGACTGATCTATAAATGGCAAGCGGGTGTTGATCGTCAGCTTCTAGGCAAACACTTCAATAAAATGCACGCTGACAAGCGAACACGCTTTATCGCGTTCTTCGAACACATGGACACCAACCTTCATGCGCACGCATTGGTTATTTGCCATCACAGCAATTTCAACACTATCGCTAAAGCCACTTGGGCCAAACTCGTCACTTCAGGAAGCTTGCATATCAGTGGCGACTTGATGGATCGATACAAGCATCATCATAACCCTGAATTAGAGCGCTTATACGAACCGCTAGATACTCCAGAGGGCCGTGACTACGTGACACGCTACGTGCTTAAAGAGCAGTGGAAAGACGAAACCTACGCCAACTTCATCCTATCAGATGAATTCTTGCCTAAATAGGCATCACAAATCAGCTATCTCCGAGGTGAACCACTTCGAGGTATGGCCATAGATAGAGGCCTCTCTCCATCGAGATTAGAAGTGATCAAAGCAAGATCGCATTTGATAGAGATGGGGTTAAGAGATAGAATCGGGTATAGATCGGTTTTAAAGCACGATATGCTGAATGATGAGAACTGAGTCGATAAATTCTCTGAAGATCATAAAAAACGACTTAAATCGGTATTACCATGTGCAATGATCTGATTCTGAATCTCTTGCAAAGGTTCTTTAAATGCTTCTACATCACCGGGAATGTAAATCGCTGTTACATCATTATCTAAAGAGTGGTTTAAGAGCCGTTTGATCGTATAACGAGAGATGCTGAGGCCATTTGCAACAGCTGTAAAGCTACGGCGTAAATCATGAAGCGTGATATTAAGCCCTGTCTGCATTTTGATTTGATTAACGGCCTTTTTGGGTTCTGTAATATGTCCTGATTTACTGCGATCACTAGGAAACACCCAGCGGTTTATTCTATGTTTGGCAAGGAATTCTAGAATGGCTCGATTGTAACTGGTGATCGGTAAAGTGTGCGTAGTACCGTTCTTTGTCTTCGGTATGGTAATCGTTTGATTGATGAAATCGATGTTATCCCACTCTAACGTAAGGCCCTCGCTCTTTCTTAAACCATTTAGAAGCTGGAAGATGATGAAGAGACGCATAAACTGGTTCGGTATGTCTTCTACTGCTGAAAACCATGATTCAAACTGCTTAGGTTTGATATAGTTTTTCCGCTGTTTAGCTTTATTCCATAATTTTCTGTCTGTTAAAACTTTAACGGGATTTTCGATATCACATTTATCCGAGATCGCGTGCTGGTATATTCCGCTGAGAATCACCATAACACGATTAGCCACCGAAGGCCCTTTGTACTTGGTTATTTCCTGATGTCTTACTGCTACCATTTCCCGTGTGATGGCATAAGCGGATTTGTTCATCCAATCTGCAACGTGACGGCCTAAAACTTTGGGATATTCTTCATAAGAACTGAGTTTACCCTGAGCTAATAAACTTTGTGCATACCTGTCATATAAGGCATGAACCGAAGTTGAATGCTGTTTGCTCTTCTCCCGCTTTAATTCGTTAGGGTTAATTCCCTGTTGAATTTGTACGGCATACTCTTGCGCTCTTTCACGGGCGACTGTGCAGTTAAGATCACCATGATTTCCGATTTTGACACGAATTAGCCGATTGTTGCGATAACGCTGAATAAAGAAAGTTTTGGTCTTTTGCCCGATGTAAACGCCGAAACCTTTTTGCTTGGTATCGAAATAATATTTCTGACCACTTTCCGTGTATGGTAAGTTTCTGATCGTTTTTTCGTCTAGCTTGATAAGCATGAAGGTGTGCCCTTTCTTGTTTTGAGAGAAACAATCTAGGGAGCTTCCTTGCTAATCAGGTATTAGACAACGCTATAAATGCAAATTTGCTATGATCTTTTAGGAAAATTTTTTGAGTAATTTCAATAATAAAGAAAAGTTTGATGTCCCGAGATGGCTAAAACACGTTGGTGAAGAGGTCGTCATTATGGGTGAATTTTATCACCCTGATTCACCAGATAAAAAATTAGTTGGGAAATTAACATATCA
>JALEGK010000039.1 GCA_022763105.1 Rickettsiales bacterium
ATCGATTGGCAAGGTAAGGCATGCGATTCATAAACATTCTAATCTGTTTCGTGATGATGCTTGGGGCGTTTGCGCCTGCAATTACCTATGCCGACGTGCAGGAATTCGATATTTTGGCAAGTGTGCGCGGAAAAGACCCGCAAGATGCGCAAGAGCGCGCCATTGATTATGCCAAAAAGCGTGGCTTTTACCTGATGCTCGCAAAATTCTCGCCGGAAAAGGCGGAAGAAATCGCCCGCTCTATGACGACTGAGCAGATCTATAAATATGTGCGCGGTTACGAAGTCTTGCAGGAGAAATTCACCGGAAATCACTATCTGGGCAATTTCCGCGTCAGTGTGTCTGCCGATCTGGTTAAGCGACTGATTGCCATCGATAAAGACGAAATCGCCGGAGAATATAACCCAATCCTGATGATGCCGGTGCTTGATGATGCGGGCCAAATCTTTCTGTGGGAAGGCGGTAATCTGTGGCGCAGCATCTGGAACACGGTCGCACTGGAAAAAGGTGATGGCATTTTGGTCATGCCATATGGCGATCCGACCGATACGCTTTTTGTCGATAGCTCGACCATTTTAAGTTACGACTTTAATTACCTGCAAAGCATGGCGGCTCGCTATGGGGCAGGTGAGGTGGTCGTCGCCCGTGCGCGCTACCAAATGGAAAAAGAGCCGCATGGCGTACTGGTTACACTGCGTCGCTTAGGCCCTAAAATCGACAAAATCAAAGACATCTATTTCGAGGCGGAAGGCAAAGAAGAAACCGTCGAGATGATCATGCTGCGCGCCGCAAAAGAGATTGCCGAGCAGTTAAAAGAGGTCGCTAAAGAATATCAGGGCGAGCAGAAACGCCGCATTGTCGAATCGACCAAGCAACGTATCGAAGCGCGATTCAGACGTTTGAATGATTGGGTGGAAATGCACTCCAAACTCATCAAGCTACCACGCGTGGTGCAGTTTGAGGTCGATGCCATCAACATTCGCAACGCAACGGGCACACTCTACCATGATGGCGAATCGGCCATGATGCTCAAAATTCTTCAAGCCAACGGATTTCGCGTCAATAGTGACGGTAAAATCTGGGTGGTCTCGATGTATTAGCAGCGGAGCTGATCATGCATTTCTCACGTAAATGGATATTTTGGCTGCTTGTAGGCGCATTATTCTTTTGGTTTTTATCCGCGATTAAGGCCGTGCTACTACCGTTCGTGGTCGGTATTTTGGTGGCCTACTTCCTTGATCCGGCAGCCGATAAGTTAGAGGCGTGGGGCGCATCGCGTGCCGCAGCAACGACCATTATCGTGCTCGCATTCTTCGGTTCAGCCGCATCTTTATGTGTGCTGCTCGCACCGATTTTGTACCAACAGCTCGTCGATTTTGTCCAAGCTATTCCATCCTACATCGAGCAGGTGCGCGCATTAGCCGAAACGCATTTGGGTGAGGTGATGGCGCTCATAGAGAACGGAATCGAGAACGGCAAGGCCAAAGCGGCCGCAGCAAGCAGCGATGTTTCGTCAGGCGTGGTTGCATCTATCGGCAAAATCTCTGCAGGCATTTTGCAGTCTGGTGTTGCGATTGCGAATATGGTCTCGCTCATCGTCATTACACCGGTTGTATCATTTTATTTGCTGCGTGATTGGGACCGCCTGGTCGCAGAGTTTGATAGCCTGCTTCCGCGTGATTATGCCGACACCATCCGCGAGCAATTACAGATTATCGATTTAACCATCTCTGGTTTTCTGCGCGGCACGATCAATGTCATGATTATTTTGGCGGCATTCTACATCATTGGACTGAGCGCCGTCGGGTTACAATATGCCATTCTGATCGGCCTGCTAGGTGGCCTAATGATTATCATCCCGTATCTGGGCACGGCAATTAGTGGGTTGGCCGCCGTGGGCGTCGCCTACCTGCAGTTTGATACCATTGAGCCTGTTGCCATTGTCTTTGCCATTTTTGTTGCCGGACAAATGTTGGAAGGCTATGTGCTCACCCCGCGCTTGGTCGGCGAAAAAGTAGGGCTGCACCCTGTGTGGCTTATCTTTGGAATGTTAGCTGGTGCCAGCTTGTTTGGCTTTGTCGGTATTTTCATTGCCGTACCCGTCACGGCTGTCATCGGCGTATTGGTCCGCTTTGCGATCAAGCAATATGAGCAAAGCGATTACTATTTAGCAGGATCTGACGAAACACCTTCATGAACCAGATCACACTCGATTTAGGATTGCCGACCAGCTACCGCGCGGCCGATTTCTTTGTTAGCGACAGTAATCGCTTGGCATATGATTATGTCGTGCGCTGGCCGCACTGGGATTCGCCGAACCTATGGATTTACGGACCATCTGCCTGCGGTAAGACCCACCTCGCCCATATCATCGCTGAGCGCGCCAATGCACGCATGCTTAATGCGTTGCCAAGCGAGCCATCCGAAGCACTGTTCGCCGAGCATGACATGCTGATATTGGACGATATTTGGGATGATTACAGCGAAGAAACGCTCTTTCATCTGCTCAACCACGCCAAATCCATGAACAAAAGTGTGATATTTACGCATGAAAACCCGCCATCACATGTCACCTTCGACTTGCCAGATTTGCAATCGCGGTTGCGATCTGTGACTGCAATCGGTATAAATCAACCAGATGACATGGTTTTACAGGCGGTTATGATGAAACAACTGGCCGACCGCCAGTTGAAAGTCTCACCCGATGTGATTAGCTATGCCATCAAACGCATTGATCGATCAACGGAAGCGGTGCATCAATTGGTGAACAAAATCGATCAAGCATCGCTTGAGCAAGGCAGGACGGTAACGCTACCCTTCGTAAAGGGTTTGTTTACTGAAATGTGATAGAAATAGAATAAACACACCTTAAGAGGAAACCGGTGGCAACAAACCTAGTCGGACCAGATAAAATAGATAATAAAGACCTGTCTGAGCGCTTGCGCAAGATTCACGTGCTGGTGGCAGATGAGGATGAGCGTATTGGCAAGCTGGTGGTTAATGTGCTGCAAAGCTTTGGCTTCAGAGAAATTCAGGTGGCGTATAAAGCGCAAGAGGCGATTGCTCTGCTCAAAAAAGCGCCCATTGATATGGTGATCACCGAATACCCAATGAGAACCAAAGACGGCCAAGATTTGGTAGATTTTCTCCGCACAGGCGAAGAGTCGCCCCGCCGTGACTTGCCGATTATCGTACTCACCGGCCGTGCCGAGCGCCCTGATGTAATGGCCGCGCGCGATCATGGTGTAACCGAGTTTGTGGTAAAGCCATTTAGCGCAAAAACACTGAGTAACCGTATCACGCAAGTAATCGACAACCCGCGATCATTCATTATCACCAAGGGCTTCGTCGGCCCGGATCGCCGCCGCCGTAAACAAGATGACAATGCAACAGATTCAGATACGCGTATGCCTGAATCTGAAATGGAAAGACACTCCACACGCGTGGGCCGTAACACCATCTACTCAATTAAGGGTGATAAGGTAATTATTTCCGACCCCAACCGTGATCTGCAACATCAGATCGGTATGGATGTGAAGGCAGAAGATATCCTGAACGAAGAAGCTGTCCAGCGCGCACAAGACGTCATCTACGATATGCGCGACGAGTATATGGATTGGGTGGCAATCGATATCAATCGCCTACAGAATTGCTGGAAAGCGCTGAAAGAGCGCCCAGATGACACCAAACAACGTGCCGCATTGGCAGAGGTAGCATTTGCTATCAAATCGCAAGCGGGAACCTTCGGATACCATCTGGCATCGATGGTCGCAAAACAGCTGCATGATTACGTCGCGGAAAATCGTGACCTAGAGGAAGACGATCTATTCATCATCAAAAAGCACACTGATACACTGCTCGTGATCTTCCACCAGCAGATTCAGGGTGAAGGGGATCAGGTAGGTAAAGAACTGCTACATAGCCTGCGCGAGCTGATTAAGAAGCGCAATGAGCAGCTTGCAGAAGAAGCCATTGATGAGGTGATTGCCGAAGGCAAGGAAGGTTAAGCCGCGCTAGCTAGTGCCGCTGCCACCAAATGTCGGTCCCAGAAACTCTTTAGATAGCCGCAATCTGGCTCAATTTCACTCCAGCTAGCCACATCTGCCTCAATCACCGCCATGGCGCAGGTCGGAAAGCGCATCGCACATTCACGCAATGCCTTCGATTCGCCATCTTTGACCACATCTACGCAGAATTGGTGAATACCGGGATTGTGACCAACCAGTAATACGGCGCTATGATCGTCATTTAACTGGTTGATACTACGGAATATATCGCCAGGTGGTGCTAAATATAGCTGATCGGTATATTCCACAAACACCGTGCTATCAAATTGCTGATTCACATCATCCATGGTCTCGCGCGTACGCGCAGCACTCGAAACCAGCGCTACATCAGGCACCCAGCCCTTATTTTTAAGGAAAACCCCTAAATCCGTAGCATTTTGATGGCCGCGCTCAATCAATTGGCGATCATAATCATCCATATCAATCCGGCCAATTTCTGTCTTGGCGTGGCGCAGGGCGTAAATGGTTTTCACGTTGAATCTCGTGCTTAACGATGGTTTAATAATGCGCAAGGCAAGCTTATCTCACGCTACCACGTGATGTAGAGCGCAACAAGAATAATTACTATGGGCAACACATTGCGATTATCTGATACGGTGATTCATAAGCATTTTGAGCACGCAGAACAGCGATTTATCAACCGTGAGCTATCATGGCTCGCTTTTAATGACCGTGTGCTACAGGAAGCCGAGAATAAGACGAACCCTATTCTAGAGCGTCTTAAATTTCTCTCGATTTCAGCCTCCAATCTCGATGAATTCTACATGGTGCGTGTCGCGGGCCTGAAAGATCAAATTCGCCATAACATCAACAGTATTTCAGCCGATGGCCTAAGCCCGTATGAACAGCTCGATCAGGTGCAAATTCATGCAGACCGATTGCTGGCCGATCAGCAGCAATGCTGGCTATCCATGCGCGAGGAATTGCGCGAGAATAATATTTATGTGCTCAAAGCAGATGAGCTGAAAGATAATGAAGTACGTTGGCTGAAGAAATATTTTCTAGAAAATGTCTTTCCGGTACTCACGCCAATCGCCATCGATCCGGCGCATCCATTCCCATTTATTCCGAATCTGGGTGAGGCGTGCTTATTTGAATTGCGCCGCATACGTGGAGACAAAAAACGTACCGCACTCATCACCTTCCCGCCGAAGCTCAAACGCTTCATTAAAATCGGGACGCGTGGCAATAAAGGCGATCGTTTTATTGCGCTCGAAGAGCTGATCTATTTATGTTTCAGCACGCTATTTCCGGGCTATGAGATGCAGGATTCTGCACTGTTCCGAATCATCCGCGATAGTGATTTGGAGATCGAGGAAGAAGCAGAAGATTTGGTGCGCGTCTTTGAAAATGCGGTAAAGCGCCGTCGCAGAGGCCGTGTCGTGCGCGTGAAATTACAAAGCAGCATTTCAGATCGCTTGCGCGAGTTTTTGCTCGAGTCACTCGATGCGAACGAACAAGATATGTATATCGCCGAAGGCATGATCGGGATTGCCAGCCTAGAGGAGCTATACCTCACCGACCGTGCAGATCTGAAATTTACGCCCTTTAAAGTCCGCTTCCCAGAACGCATCAATGATTTTGGTGGCGATTGTTTTGCGGCCATCCATGCCAAAGACATTATTGTGCATCATCCCTATGAAAGCTTCGATGTGGTGGTGCAGTTCCTCAAACAAGCAGCCGCCGATCCGAATGTAGTGTCGATTAAGCAGACGTTATACCGCACCAGCCAAGACTCACCGATTGTAGAAGCGCTCATAGAAGCAGCAGAAGCAGGTAAATCAGTGACCGCACTGGTAGAGCTAAAAGCGCGCTTTGATGAAGAGGCTAACATTAAATGGGCGCGCGATATGGAGCGCTCCGGCGTGCAGGTAGTCTATGGTTTCGTCTCGATGAAAACCCATGCCAAAATGTCGCTGGTGGTTCGTAAAGAGGGCGGCAAGCTGCGCTCATACGCGCATTTCGGCACCGGCAATTACCACCCGATGACGGCAAAAGTCTATACCGACTTGTCGTTTTTTACTTGCGATAAAGTGTTGTGCCAGGATGCCTCCTATCTGTTCAACTTCATTACTGGTTATGCCAAGCCACGTAACTTCAAAGCGCTGAGCATCTCGCCGCATCACATGCGCAATGATTTGCTAGGGCTGATTCAGGAAGAGATCAATTTTGCGAAGGCTAAAAAGCCTGCAAGCATTTGGGCGAAGATGAATTCGCTGATTGATCCAGAAATCATCGATGCGCTCTATGCAGCATCGCAGGCGGGCGTGCAGATTGATCTGATCGTGCGTGGCATTTGCGGGTTACGCCCGGGCGTGCCCGGCTTCTCCGATAATATCCGCGTGAAAAGTCTGGTCGGAAGGTTTCTCGAGCATTCGCGCATCTATTGCTTTGGCGCAGGGCACGAGCTGCCATCGCCCGAAGCAAAAGTCTATATTGCTTCGGCTGACTGGATGATTCGCAATTTCGATCACCGTGTCGAAGTGATGGTGCCCATCACCAACCCAACCGTGCACACACAAGTGCTTGATCAGATTATGGTCGCTAACCTCAAAGATGAACGCCAAAGCTGGATGCTTGATCCAGAAGGCGAGTATCACCGCATCACCACTAAGCAAGACGCCTTCTCGGCGCATGATTACTTTATGGTGAATCCGAGCTTATCGGGCAGGGGTAAAGCGCTGCGGAAGGTAAAACCGGTAGGCGTGAGTAAGGCGAAGAAATCCCGCAGCAAGAAAGCGTCCAATGGTTAAGCCAGCACTCTTCCCGCAGAACGTAACGTCGCATGAATACGCAAAAGCGGTGATAGATATTGGCTCAAACTCGGTACGTATGGTGGTGTATCACGCCATTTGTCGTGTGCCGATCCCGTCATTCAACGAGAAATATTATTGCGAGCTGGGGCGCAGCATCGAAGAGACAGGCAAACTCTATGAGCCCGGCGTGAAAAAAGCCAAAGCAGCACTCGCACGCTTTAAACTCATGGCCGAGCGTATGGGTATTTCCGATATCACGATCATTGCAACCGCTGCAATGCGTGATGCGAGTGACGGCCAGAACTTTATAGACGAAATCGAAGCCGAGCTTGGCCTGAATATCCAGCTCATATCTGGCGAGCGTGAAGCCGAGCTAGCGGCAAAGGGTATCATGGCATCGGTCTATCATCCCAAAGGTATCTGTGCGGATTTGGGTGGCGGTAGTGTCGAGCTTGCGCTGGTCGAAGACCATTCGATTATGAAACAAGAAAGCTTGCCCATAGGCGGTTTGCGTCTAGCTAACCGTTTTGCAAATGATACCGAGGCGCTAAGGGCGCACATACAAGAGGTGATTGGCGCACAAAAATGGATTACCAAACAGCCCACCGTTTATGCGATTGGGGGTAGCTTCCGAAGCATTGCCAAAATGTTTATCAAGCAGCAGCAATACCCGCTGCCTATCTTGCATGAATTCACCATGAATGATCGCCAGCTCGCACGCATTGCCGAGCATTTTTCTCACCTTGGTGTGGCTGAGATTGGTGATTTACCAGGCGTGCCCCGCAAACGTGCGGCCACCATGTTGCCAGCCGTGATTGTGCTGCATGAGATCATGAAAAAAGCAGGCGCAAAACAAGTGATGTTCAGCGTAAGCGGAATCCGTGAAGGGCTACTTTATGACCGGCTGGATGAAGAAGCCAAACGCGAAGACCCGCTATTTGCATCCGCCAAAGATTTAGCGTTGCTAGCTGGTCGCCACGGCAATTATGCCGATGAGTTGTTCCAGTGGATGAGCCCGCTCTTTTACGATGAATCGATGCAGCATAAACGTGTGCGTTACGCGCTATGTATTTTAAGTGAGCTGGCATGGACGATTGACCCGAACTTCCGTAGCGAATGGGCTTTTAACCGCGTCATTCAATCTGCCATTAAAGGGGTAACCCATCGCGAGCGGGTGATGTTATCGATGGCGCTGTATCACCGCTATCAGGTGAAATGGAAGCAAGAGCGTGACGAGCTAAAACTACTCGATGAGCGCGATAGGCTCTGGGCGAAATGCATTGGCATGGCCGCCAATTTGGCATTCCATGTATCAGGCGGTAAGCACGGCAATCTGCACCATGCGGCGCTCAAGGTACAAGACGATCAGGTTGATCTGATTCTCGATCAGGAAGCAAGCCCCTTGCGTACCGACACAGTCGAGAAAAGGCTGGAAGGGTTGGGCTCCGCATTCAATGCTTTATCAAGCTTTGTGATATAGCTGTTCTTGCGGATTTCCTTCACGCCAAATTGCTTGAGGTGGTCATTGACAAATTGCGTGTCCAAGATGCTGTAACCTGCTTCGCGCAGCACCTCAACCAAATAGACAAGCGCGACTTTACTGGCTTCAGAGACATGGCTGAACATGCTCTCGCCAAAAAACGCACCGCCAAGCGACACGCCATAAAGTCCGCCCACAAGCTTGCCATCTTGCCAGCTTTCAACCGAATGGGCATGACCCATTTCATGCAGCTCGCAATAGAGTCCAATAATTTCATCATTAATCCAGGTGCCATCCTTGCCACGCTCCATGTCAGCGCAGGCGCGAATCACGCCTTCAAAATCGCTATCAATACGCATGGTAAAGGGGTTATCGCGCAGCACTTTGCGCAAACCACGTGGGATATTGAATCGATCCAGCGGCAAGGTGCCGCGACGTGATGGGTTAAACCAATACAGCTCGTCCCCCTCACGGCTCTCAGCCATCGGGAAATAGCCCGAAGCGTAAGCCGCTAACAAGGTCTCGGCAGTGATCTCCTCGTCACTCATGCTCTATGCGGAAACCCACTGCGCCATCGCATCCAGCGCCATCTCATAGCCATACGGTCCAAAGCCGCACAACACACCCTTAGCAGGCTGCGAGATATAGGATTTGTGGCGGAATTCTTCGCGCTGGAACACATTGGATATATGCAATTCAATGATCGGTTGATCGAGCGCCATCAACGCATCATGCAACGCCACCGACGTATGGGTGAACGCGCCAGCATTGATAATCAGCCCGTCATAATGCTCACGCACGCTTTGGATAAAATCCACCAGCTCGCCTTCATGATTGCTTTGCTCAAAGCCCAGCGTTATAGATAGGCTTTGCGCTTTGCGCTGGCAGCTTTGCTTGATGTCTTCCAAGGTGGTCGACCCGTAAATCTCAGGTTCTCTTGTGCCCAAGAGATTCAGGTTAGGACCATTAAGAATGAGTACAGATGGCATGGAACGCTCCAGATCATTAGCTGCACAAACATATACCAATGCGGAGAAAGAATGCAAATTACCATCAACGGTGAAATGAAAGAATTCCCAGCAGGCGCGACGATTGCGCAGCTTATCGCTAAGCTAGAGCTGGATTTACGCAAAATTGCAATTGAAATAAACCGCGAAATTATCTCGCGTTCTCAGTTTGATGAGACGCAACTAACCGATGGAGATGCCATTGAAATCGTCGAATTTATCGGTGGTGGCTGATAATGATGACCCGCTGATTGTGGGCTCTCACCGCTTTCACTCGCGCTTACTTGTGGGCACGGGCAAATACAAGGACTTCACCGAGACCAAAGCCGCTATCGAGGCCAGTGGCGCGGAGATCGTAACGGTCGCGCTGCGCCGTACCAATGTAGATGCGGGCAAGGGCGAAACCTTACAGGATTACATCGATCCGCAACACTATACCTACTTGCCAAACACCGCAGGCTGCTACACCGCAGACGATGCGGTGCGCACCCTAAAGCTTGCGCGCGAGCTGGGCGATTGGAATCTGGTGAAGCTAGAAGTCATCGGCGATGAAAACACGCTGCTACCCGATGTGGTGGCAACGCTAGAAGCTGCTGAACGACTGGTGGCCGATGGGTTTGAAGTGATGGTCTACACCACCGATGATCTGCTAATTGCCAAGAAGCTAGAGAAAATCGGCTGCGTCGCCATCATGCCGTTAGCTGCGCCAATCGGCTCAGGGCTTGGCATTCAAAACCCGCTCAATATCGAGCGTATCGTGCAGGAAATTCAAGTGCCAGTATTGGTGGATGCGGGCGTTGGCACCGCATCAGATGCATCGATTGCGATGGAGTTGGGTTGTGACGGCGTACTCATGAACACCGCTATTGCTGAAGCGGATGACCCTATAGCGATGGCAGAAGCCATGCGGTTAGGCGTGCAGGCAGGCCGAATGGCTTACCGAGCAGGTCGCATGCCTAAGCGAAACACCGCTTCTGCCAGTTCACCAACCACGGGCAAAATCTCCGCTACTCACCACTAATTAAAAGCCGCGAATAGTAGAGATGCGTCGGCCATTCAAGCGGCCACGGCGTGGCTGCTCGTAATGGCTATGCTGATGGGTGAATGTGCATGGTATGACACGACGTTTCAGTTTTGCCCGCCGCTTATAGTAGTTGCGTTTGCGATACTTATTGCGATAGCCGCGATCATAGCGATCAAAATAACTCCACGCATTGGAACTGCGCACCCCATCGCCAAAATGAATGGTAATACCGCCTGCTGAAGCAGGGCTAGATAAGGCGCCAATAATCGTTACGCCAAATAGGACTTGATAGAAAACACGCATAATCTCCTCCATATCGTTATGCAGATAATACGGTAGGAGAGAATAAACCCTTCGGAGAAACGCTTACGCGTTAGCTGGCACGCCGCCAGCAGCATCACCATCAGGTGGAGGAGGGGCATCTGCGACACCGTCTTGTGGGCCTTTGCGTGGATCGTAAGGTTCTTGTTGCGGCAGATCAATTTGCGGCAACAGACGTTTGGTGAAGGTCGAATCTTTGTAATAGAAAATCTTGTTACATTTAATCGGACTGAAGGATTCCACCAAGATAATCTGCTCATCCCGCGGTAGCTGAATCACTTCCTGAGGAAGCAACAGCGCACGCTGTGTTTCCGAAACGTGCAAGGTACGAGCAGCTGGGTTGAAGTCCAAGAATTTCGGAATGTTCTTCGATTCCTGATCAACCGTCTTGTTACCAACGAGCTGAGAAATCATGTTCGCCGTCTCGATATTGTTCGCCGAGAAGGTAATACGATAGTAAGAGTTGGACAGGAACGAGTTCATACCCGCTTCCTCATAAATCCCTTTAAGTTGCTGAGTATCTTGTACAATTAAGAACAATTTACAGCGATAACCACGGAAATATGCAATACCAATCTGGAATTGTGGCATCTCGCCGAGCGATGGAAACTCATCCATCATAAACATCACGCCATGCGGCTCGTCATCGCGCGGCATATGGCGGGTAAGGAAGTCGGTCGCCTGCTGATAGAATACTTTCAGCAAAGGCTCTAATCGTTGCAAGTTATCCGGTGTCACACCGCAATACACGGTCTGTTTTTTCTTTTTCAATGTCTGCAAATCAAAATCAGACGTTGCGGTGGTGGTATCAATCAACGGGTTGGCCCAGAGTTCCAAACCGGAGTTCATTGTCGAGATCACACCGGAGCGTTCTTTGTCAGCTTTTTGCAAGAATGCAGCGATATTCATATAGGCAACGGGGTGAATCTTGCCGCCAATCGTATCGAGTACCACGGCCAGATTATACACCACATCATCTGAACGCATGGTGCGCACCACCTCACCAAACGAGGTGATTTTCTCAGGCACGGCCACCAGATACAAAATCACACCCAGCAATAGCGAGCGCGCCTCATTCTGCCAGAATTCTTGCTCTGGCAAGATCAGGTTACAAATCTTTTGTACGTCATCCACTAGCTGGCCGGGCTTTTCAGACAACCAATCCAGCGGGTTGTAACAATGGCTGATACCATTCGGATCGGCAGGATTCCAAACATAGCAAGGCTGGCCCATTTTCTCGGAGCGATAGCCGCTGGTCAGCTCATAGTTTTCCATCTTGATATCGTGGACCACGACAGATTCTTCCCAGAAGAGCAGGTTCGGGATTACGAAACCCACACCCTTACCAGAACCGGTCGGTGCAAAGAGTAGAATATGCTGGAAATCATCGGCAATGAGGTAGTTCTTCTGTCCCGTTCGCCCAAGCAGAATACCTTTCTTGGCGCGCAGTTTCGCGCCGCGAATCTCGGTTTCATCGGCCCATTTCGCATCACCATGAATGGTCTCTTTCTTCCTAAACGGACGAAAGTCTGACAGTGGCGCACGAATCGCAAATAAGGTCGCTAAAGACAGAAAGATTGCACCACCAACCGGACCATAAAATCTGGCGTAAAAATCGGTCGAACCATACGCAGCATGATAATAGCTATAGGTACGCAGATAATTCCCGGTTAAGCGGCCTGCCTGATAATGCGGCTCTGCCTGCTTTAGCCATTGACGCGCACTAGTGCCACTGGTGTGGATTTTCTTGAAATTGCTAATCACCGTATGAGGTGCGAGCATCTGTTCAGCAAATTCAGAAGCGGGTGGCGGATTACGCCCCGTCATGCTGATGAGGTGCTGTGACGCTAGCACATAGCCGACAAAAATACCCATCGCGGCGGGTACGACAAAAATAGCGATGACCACCACTGCCAACAGCGATTTGTTGAGTATCGACTCGGTTTTTTTTGACATTTCAGCCACTGTCAAACCGCTCCTGGCTAGATTAATTCTTTGAAATATACTTCAGAAACGTAACGCTTACCTTTCGCGCCGCGTTTCAGTTGTACTATAACATTTACGATTTGTTCGACGTAGTCTTTAATTTCCTCGCGTTTCAGGCCCAGATTGGCCTGCATGATCATCAAAATCAGCTGTTCAATCGCAAGCGCCGGAGAGTCGGCGTGAAGGGTAGTAATCGAACCCGGGTGACCCGTGTTAATCGCGCGCAAATAGGTGAAGGCCTCTTTACCACGTAATTCCCCAAGCACGATACGATCAGGACGTAAACGCAATGATGCTTCAATCAGATCTTGTGCCGTGACTTGTGCTCGGCCCTGTTCACCACGAGATGCCACCAAATGCACGCGGTTAGGAATATGCTCAATATTGACTTCTCGCGCATCCTCAATGGTCAAAATACGCTCATCAACCGGTATTTCTTTGAGTGTTGCGTTCATAAAAGTGGTTTTACCAGTCGAAGTACCACCACTTACGATCATATTGCGTCGTAATTTGACCGCTTTAGACAAAAACTCGCGAATATTACCCTGATTGAGCAATTTTCTGAGCATAATATCGTCTTCATTGGCCTCTTTCTTCACAATCGTGCCTTCAAACGCACCAATCGCTTCATATTGCTCTAGATCGAGATTGAGGACAGTCTGCTTACGAATCGACATCGCCACCGTGTTCGGCTCACACGCAGGCGGGAAGACAACCTGAATACGATAACCATCGGGCAGTGTCGCAGAGAGTAGGGGCTTTTCTTCACTCACCATCTGGTTGGTGGATTGCGCCACCAGATGGCCCATCGATCGTAGATGGTCAAAGTCAAATTCGGGAATCGGGTGGTAGACCATGCTACCATATTCCTCAATCCAGATTTCACCCGGACGGTTGATCGAAATCTCGGTAATACCATCGCGGTCAAAGAAAGCTTTCAGCGGACCAAGGAAGGTCTCTAATGCGGTAATGCTGCCTGTACTCATGGTAGTATGCGCATCCCTGCAAATTCGCTTGGGAAGATCAGATCGCGATTCACAAAAACATTCACTGTCGTGCCCTGATCAACCAGAATCGTTGGCTGAATATTGATGTAACGGCGCAGATAACCCTCTGCCACACCGCCCAAACGAGAGGTGGACTGAATAATCGCTTCCGTCGTTGCATCACTGGTCGTGGTCGTACTGCCATCGGTATTGGTGGTGGTCGTGGTCGATTCTCCGCCATTGATCTCATCCGCAGCCGCAGCAACGGCAATGGTCACCGCACTGGTTAATAATGCGCGCGAGAAAATCTCGGTGAATTTAGTATCAACTTGGCCTGCGACACCTGCCTGACCAATCTGATCGATCAGTGGCGAGTTAATCATAATATCAACGCCATCAGGGCGAATCAGACGTGTCCAAACGACATAGACACGCTTTTGCCCGCCAAACAAAGAGGCATTATAGCGGCCAATAAGGCGCGAACCTTTCGGGATGATTTTAAAATCACCTGCTTCGGGGAAAATATCGCGCGAGACGATGGCGCGCAGACTACCCGGCAAATCGGTATTGATCGCGGTTTCCAGCACGGCATTGATAATCTTGCCTTGCGCCACGGTCGTGCGCAAATTACCCAAATGCGTGGCTTTTTGCTTCTTCGCCCGCGTATTAGAGGCATACACCCCGTTGGCAAATTGCAAATTAACATCTGACGTGGTGCTCGAATCGCCACCCAAATTTAAATCAGGCAGAATGCTTCCGCCTCCTCCACCTCCGATCAGCATCGAAGAACGTAACCGTTGGCGGCGCAATTCGTTATTGGGTCCGTCATTTTGCGGTTGAATCACAGGAGGTTGCGATGTTGGAATCTCAGGAGGAATGAAAGTGGGCGGTGGTGGTGGCGTAATCTCTGCCGACAAATCCGGAATGTCCGGAATATTGTCAGGGCGCGCAATATCAATCTCGTCATTATTAACCGGATCAGGGTCGCTATCGGGAATAACGAACAGATCGAACACCATGTAAGTAAAGACGGCAAGCGCCAAACCAAAGATAATGAATACCCGGCTAGGAGCAGAGGAAACTTCAGGCTTACTGCCTTCTAGGCCTTGACCCAGCGGTTCATCTGGTGGCGGCGGTGCTTCAGGATTATCAGCAAACGGATCCGTAAACTGCCCGCCCGGAGGCGGCGGTGGCGGCGGTGGTGGTGGATCTTGCGTATTCATAGCGTATTACATCGTTTGTTGAGCGAGCACCTTCTCATTAAATACCATAACATTGGCACCATTTCTACGAATTGAGAATCTTGGGGCTAATCCGGTCACAACCATTTCGCCAGAGGCGCTAAGTGTTGCAGCAACAGGCACTTCTCTGCCGTCTTTTCCGATTTTGTAGAATTGCGGAATGCCACGACTGCTTGGCTGGAACATAAAGTAGGTGGATGCGCCATCATCATAAATTTTGATCGGAGCCAAATCATCAGGTCCTGAGAAGGTGTAATTATAGTTAGCAGCCTCTTCGGCTGATGCAAATGCCTGAGGCGGCGCAGACATTGGTGCGGACATTGGCGCGGCAGGCATAGGATTTGCCATAGGCAATGGTGGCAGCCCAGAAGGCATCGGCGCCTGTGCGTGCTGCATTGGCAATGGTATATTCTCTTCCATTAAAGGAGAAAGCGGTGGCAATGCACCCATATCAGAACCAGCATAATAATCAGGAGCAGGCGTGAATGATGGATGCGCAGGAGCAGGTGGCAATTGCGAAACAGGTGGCAACGCAAATTCTGGCATTGGCTGCTGTTGGAACATGCCCGGCTGGCTCATCGCTAATTGTGCGGCAGCCATATCTTGTGACATTGGCGGGTAAGGGCTTGCCATTGGGTCTGGCATCATAGGCGGCATGCCTTGTTGCTGCATCGGCTGAGGTAGCGGCGACATCATTGGCTGCGCTGGTGGGAATGGTTGAGGCTGAGGCATCATGCTCATTTGGTTGTCTGGCATCATAGGCTCAGGAGCGGGTTGTGGCTCTGGCATATAAGAAGCGGGTGCTGGCTGCGGCGCAGCAGGGGCCTGAGCAACGGGCGGTAAGGGTTGTTGCATAGCAGAGGCAGGCGCCTGAGCCATTGGAGTAGGGGCCATTGGTGACATTTGTGGTGGCATAGCTTGAGGCATCGGCGCGGCAAGTGGCATGCTGGTAGCAGCGGGCACAGGTGCGGCCTGCACATAACTTGCTGGTTGAGGCGATGGCTGTTGCACCATCTGAGGCATCGCTGGCGGGGCAGGTACATCGCTGTATATTGGCGGGCTTGGCATGATTGGCTGCTCATCCGGATAGAAGAAACGCACGACATAAACGAGTTCTTCAGATGGGTGTAGCGGCACACGACCACTCGCACGCAAATCAAACTGATAAGCACGCTTATTGGTGACCACCGTCATATTGGTATGGGCGTTCTCTTCGAGCGCTTTAATAAAGAGACGACGACCCGCAGGCACAATCTGCCACGCAATACGATCACCGACCGATACGGTCATCACTTCTTCATGTTTGCCAAATTCCACATTCGATTGATAGCCGTAGTGAGTCAGCACACTATAGACATCGCTTTCATTGTAGACGAAGGTCTTAATGCGACTATCCGTAACAATCGGGGTACCGGTCTGCGCATGGGCGATATTATGTGCAAAAGGCGCAAGCGCCAGCACCACAATGGTCACCGCGAGAATTAAACGGATCATTTCACTACCTCTCTCTCAATCGCATATTCGGTAACCAAAAATCCTAGCGGGTTCATAAACCGCTCTTCTTCATTCAGATTCAAATTCGAATATTGGAACGTCATCGTCACAATATTGTGGTATTCAATCGGCGCCGGAAATTTGCGGCTGACATCGCGCAGGATAATACGTGCTTGCACGACCTTTTCAGCGCGCATCTGGCTGTCACTGCGCTTAATAAAGCTAATCGATTTAAATTTCACACTACGCTGACCGCCTGATTTCAAAATCGCAGCCGGGCTTTCCTCGTTACGCTCACTCACATAATTGAGGTATTGGCCAAAGGTGTAGCGGTCACTCATCACACGGACGATGTCGTAATTATAGCGGAAGACTTGGCGGATATAGGTCTCACGAGAGCGGATATAGTTGGCGACAAAGAAACGGTCGACGGATTCATTCGAGGTAAATTCAGTGCGGGTCACCGGATCAACGCGCTGTACGATACCGGTTTTCTCATCAATCTGAATCACGAATGGTTCAACCGATTTATGTGGGGTTAGCTGCATGACGGCGAAAACGGCAGCGGCTGAACAGAACAGCGCCGTCAATGTGGTAACGGCCAAGATATTGCGCTGAACCAGAACATATTGGTATTTGTCTTTATACCAGTTCTTGGTCTCGCTTCCGGCCTCGTTACGCCCCTGCTTGAATAATTTTCCTAACACCGCCCACCTGTTGTGATCGTTACATTACGCCCAATCTATCCAAAACACTATATATTGGGGGCTTAGGGATGCAAGCATTCCCCCCAAACCTTCCACAGATGGGTTGTTAAGGAAAAGGTTAACCGACGAGCGGCATATTTTGCAGGGCTCTAACGAGTGCAGGATCGCGAAGTCCTTCGCCTGTGGCTTTCAAGTGAGCAACGGCAGTAGCAAAATCGGCTTTTTCACCGGTGGATGTTGCTGAGGCATTCAAGACTAATCGCATCACTTCACTGGCTAAATCAGAGCCTTGGAATTTTTCAAGGTCAATACCATTAAGGTCTCTGGCAATATCAGCAACAATAGTATGGTCGGCTTGAGCACGCGCTGTCGAAGTCTCAATATTTGCCAATTCTTCAGACAATTCGGCGGCCGTAAGCTTTCTCAATCTATCGCGCTGCTTGGTAGCATCTGCTTTTGCTGTCTCACGTTCACGCATCGCCAAATACTCTCTATGTGATGCTGCGCGGGCACGCTCATTCGCACGTTGTTGTAACAGCTGATCATCAGATTCAGATGGTCCGCCATCAGAAGCCCCAACAATAGGCCCTGATGATCTTCCGCCACCAGGCGTTGGACGTGCTACCGAGCTGACTTTACCCACACCATAAATCAGGCCAGCGGCACCAAGTAGCGGAATCATGCTATCAAGCACGCCAGTATAAGCTTTGCGTCCGCCTTGCGCTGGCGAGCCAAGCATGAACCATTCTAAGCCGGTGGTGAAGCCTCGAGCCATGGCATTCGGCCCGGCCCCTCCCTTGGCCATGCCTTGGGTAAATCCGGCTAGGAAGGCATCTTTTTGTTTCTCTCCCGGCATCGAGACATCGACCTCGGTCTGACCACCTGTGTCACCACCACCAATCTGACCCGCATATTTCGGACCGGCCAGATGTCGTGCCATCTGCGGCACAAAATCCATCATAATGTCGAGGATGTAGAACATGATCACCATCGCGATCACCTTCACACTGGCAAAATGCAGGAATTCCTTGTTCTGAGCCATCTGACCAACCGGCATCGCTTTATTCGACTTACATTTCGGCGGATCTTTTGGACTGGCCTGCGTAATTTCACACACGCCACACATATTGAATGGCATGGCAAAGCCGTTCTGCGTCATTTCTTTATCATATGGCTTCACCAAATCCATGTAAGACTGCGCATCATCGGCCATCTTATCGAGAATCGAGAACACCATGCCCAAGAAGGCAAACACGATCACCATCTGGAATGAGAAAGAGATCAGATATTGCACCCATTTATCGAACAAGGTGCGCGTTGGTTTGAATAACGCAAAGCTCACATAGATAGGCGCAAGCGTGACCAGAAAGCTGACAACCAGAATGCCTTGGCAGTAACCAAAGATTGCACGCAACACCATCCATAGTAGCTTCACCATAAAGTAGACCGCCACAAAGAAGAGCGGTGGTAGGGCGGCAGCAACAATCGCAATCAGTGCAAAGATCGCGCTTTTACATTGGTTGCCATCTTTGGCTTCTTTGGAACCTTCTTGGAACACTTCCAGAATTTTTTCATCGAAGAATTCAAGCACATCGGTTAGGCCGTTAAAATTTTGGCCTTGGAACAGGTGGCTAATGACAATGACGATACCTTCTTTACTGAATGCCATAAAGAGCTTGTAGCCAACGCCGATCATGTATTCCGCCTCAGTTGCAAAGGCGAGTACCATCGAGTATTTACCGGCCATGATCATGAGTTCCTTCGCGGTGAAGGGGGAGACACCCATCAGGAACAATGCACCAAATAAGGTCACGGCTAATGTCAGTGCGGCGATGACTGCGACACGTGCGTCGTCATTGATGGCGCAATAGGTCGCACCCAATGTTTCGGCGACAATATTTTCAAACTCACAGACAAATTTGGATAGGATTTTGCCGTCCTTAGCGCCACCACCACAGCCACCATCAGAGATAAGGCTGCCACTGGCACCACCGCCAGCACATGAAAAGCCTTGTGCGATTTGGCGGTCTGTTAATGTGGTGTTTGCCTGCGCGCCACCAATCGGGAAAATCAGAGAACAAGCAACCAGCAGCGATAAAAACATCGCTATCAGCATCGTGTTCTGATCTTCACGCCATTGCTGCATTAATCATACTCCATCGCGAGTGCATCGGACATCATCTGTTCTTCGCGTGATAGTGAATCACCATCGTCATCGTCATAGTCAGTTCCAGAAAGAATCGATAAGACCTTGTCCATACCGCCAAGGTTAAGCTCGGCGACAATGGTCTCGCTCTGGCGCTTCAACATGAAGTGACGATAGGTCTGGTTCATAATTTCGACATAAGCCGCTTCTTCATCGCTGAGGCCGAACGTGTTGGTATACAAATCATCCGCATCATCATTCGGCAGATAAATCTGACTGGAAATATTCTCCATGATTAAGCCGCCAAGACCGGAATCTTCTGCATATTCCAAATCTTCTGTA
>JALEGK010000040.1 GCA_022763105.1 Rickettsiales bacterium
GCGGCGTTAGAAATGAGGTCTGCAAATTAATCGCCATCATAATCGCCAACCAGATCGGATCTGCTCCCATCATCAGCAGAATTGGCGCAACAATCGGCACGACCACAAAGATGATCTGAATAAAATCGAGGAAGAAGCCAAGCAAAAACATGATGATCATGGTGAAGATCATCGCACCGACCAAGCCGCCCGGTAGATCACTGATTAGCTCATGCACCAACTCGTCACCATTATAGCCTCTGAACACGAGCGTGAAGACGGCTGCACCAATCAGAATGGTAAAGACCATCGCCGAGACATTCAACGTACCGCGCATAGACTCACGTAAATTATCGTAGGTGAGCATGCGACGAGATGCGGCCAGAATCATTGCACCAACCGCGCCCACTGCAGCCGATTCGGTTGCCGTTGCCAGCCCGCCTAAAATAGAGCCAAGCACTAAGATAATGAGGCCAAGTGGCGGCAACAATGTTTTGAAAATACGCGTCAGTTTACCCGCAGAGAACATCTCAGCACGTTCTTCTTCTGACAAACACTGCATCTTACCCGGATGCAAAATGCTGTAGATGATCTGCCAAAGCATATAAAGCAGCACTAACCCCACACCGGGAAAGATAGCCGCAACAAACAAATCAGCCACGCTAACCGGCACAGGTGATGGAATGCCCATATTAAGTTGTGCGGTCTGCCAAGCATTGGATACCTGGTCAGCCAACAAAATAAGGACAATAGATGGCGGAATAATCTGCCCCAACGTTCCCGCTGCGCAAATCGTACCGCATGAAAGCTTCGCACAATAACCATTCTTCAGCATCGATGGCAGCGAGATCAGCCCCATCGTCACAACCGTTGCACCGACAATACCGGTTGATGCGGCCAACATTGCGCCTACTAGCAACACAGAAATACCAAGCCCCGCCTTGAATGAACCAAACAAACCGGCCATTGTCTCAAGTAATTCTTCCGCAATCTTTGCGCGCTCTAACACAATCCCCATAAAGACAAAGAGCGGCACAGCAATCAGCAAATCACTCGTCATCACGCCGTAGATGCCACTTGGAAGCGAGTTCATAATCGAGAGATTGAACACATCAAACAACGACCCGCCAACCGCGAAAATCAACGCGACACCAGCAAGCGTAAACGCCACGGGGAATCCTGCCACCAAACAGATGAAGATACACGCCACCATCAGGATAGAGATGTAATCAGACATGCACATCCTCCTCTGGCACATGCTCTTCGCCCTTAATGACCGCAATCGAATGCACAATGAGTGAGACACCTTGCATCGCGAGCGTTAAGGCAGCCACCCAGATAAAGCTTTTAAACACAAACACACCCGGCATGCCCTTATATTCGGCAGACCCTTCATAGATCGCCCAGCTATTCATGATGTAATTATTCGAAAAGTAGGCAAGTGCTGCACAAGTTGGGAATAAAAAGACAATCGTCCCGATAACATTCACCCATGCTTTGCGTTTCTCGCACATCTGCTGATACAGCACATCCACGCGCACCAACGCTTCATGCTTTAGCGCATACGCGGCACCCGCAAGAAACAAAATACCATGTGCAAAACGGACAATCTCTTGCTGCCACGGCACACCTTCTGATAACGCATAACGCATCAACACATTGATCGTCATCATCAGCACCATAAACAGCGACAACCAAGAAACCAGATTTCCTAGCCACTCATTTATCTTGTCTATTACCTGTGCTACCCGTTTCATAAACCCTTACGCCTCAATTGGAGAATCCAACCCAATATCTAGGTTTCGCACAGAATGAGTAATTCTGCCAACCGAAATAAAATCGACACCGGTTTCAGCAATGGCTCTCACCGTCTCAAGCGTTACCCCGCCAGATGCTTCGAGTTTTGCCTTCCCGGCACTGAGCTTAACGGCCTGCGATAATTCATCCAATGACATATTATCGAGTAAAATCATCCGCGCGCCATGCTCCAGCGCGTCTTTGACCTGCTCTAACCTATCGCATTCAACTTCCACTTTAGTGGTTGCCGGTACCGATGCACTCACACGCCTCAACGCCTCAGCAACACTGCCAGCAATCGCAATGTGATTATCTTTAATCAGCACGGCATCATCCAAGCGCATGCGATGATTACTACCGCCACCAACGCGTACTGCATATTTATCAAGCTCACGCAAACCCGGCATGGTTTTACGCGTATCGAGAATAGTGGCGCTAGTGCCCTCGACAGCCTTTACATATTTCGCCGTCTCAGTCGCAATACCGCACATACGCTGCATAAGGTTCAAAGCCACACGCTCAGCGGTTAGAATAGCCGTCGCTTCACCCATAATCGATGCAATGACCGCCCCAGCTTCTACACGTGCACCTTCATCAATGCGCACCTGTACATCACAATTCGGATCGACCGTGCAGAACACCTCTGCCATTACATCGGTGCCGCATACTACCATCGGTTCTCTGGCAACCAGATGCATTACCGTCTCGGTATATTCCTGAATGATAGCTTTAGAGGTAATATCGCCATGCCCGACATCTTCGGTCAATGCCGTTAAGATAATGCGTCTTATATCTTCGGGGTTTAGCAACATGAAAACCAGTCTGTGGGTTGTAAGCCCTAGGCTTAACCAAATGTCAGCACCTAGTCAAACGATCAGAGCGCGCTCAGGATAACCCTTACCGCGCCACTGGTGTAAACAATGCTTCGGTGAAATTTTTGAATTGCCACATTGGGTCATGAATATTTTGTGGAATAAAACGCCATGTTGGCTCTACCGTTGGGCGGAACTCAAAATCCAACTTACGCAATACGCTATTTTTCTGAACAGCCATCGTCAACATTGCAGGCATACGCACGCCTAGCTCGTCAAAGATGCCCTTATCAAGCGTTGCTTGCATCTGAACATAAAAATCAGGCAGCGAAGAGAGATGATAGAAATAATTATCCTGCGGCTTTGATTTTGGCTTCACCCCAATAATCATATCAGTCGGAAACTCTACCTTATATAATCCCGCAGGTCCCACGGGAGAGAATGACAAATAGTTCGTAGAAATGAGAATAATCTCATTAGGCATCGTCATTTGAATACGCGGCTGGAAGATCTTGATTTGAGTAGAGAATGGGAAACCAATCGATGAAATCTCATCATACGTAATTTTGAAGGTACGTGATTTACGCGTCCACTGCGATTCGTAATGCGTAAGATTGCCCTTAATCAGCTTTCGGTGTTCGCCCGCGTCACCGTCCCAGCCGATATACATGAAGAACAGCCCCAGTAGCGAGAAGAAAAACAACCCGGCAATAATGGCAAAGGCCTTACTCATTAACGTCCTCCCTCAGCGATTGCTTTGGACATTTCTAACATCTTTTCTAGCGATGCGCGAGCTTTCACCATCAACTCGGCCTCTAATTCTATCTCAGGGCCACGATCACGCATGCAAACATACAACTTCTCAATCGTGTTCATCTTCATGAATTCGCAATTATTACAGCTCACGCACGCCCCGCCCTCTTCCATACCGGGAACCATATGGAACTCGCTATTAGGTGAGCGTTTGCGCATCTGGTGAATAATGCCCGGCTCTGTAAGCACAATGAAGCTCTGCCCGGCATGGTCAGCAGTATATTGAAGCAATGAGCTGGTCGAACCAATATGCGTAGCATGCCCTAGCAACGCTTCGGGGCATTCTGGGTGCGCGATAATATGCGCATCCGGATGGCGCGTCTTCAGCTTGACCAGTTCTTTTTCGGAAAAACGCTCATGCACCATGCAGGTGCCGTCCCAGCACAACATGTCACGGCCTAGCTTCTTCGATAGATAGCCGCCCAAATACTTATCTGGCGCAAAAATAATCTTCTGGTCCGCTGGTAGCTGCTCAACAATAGACGCCGCATTCGTAGAGGTCACAATAATGTCGGAAAGCGCCTTCACCTCGGCTGAGCAGTTAATATAGGTCAGCGCCAAATGATCGGGGTTCGCTTCGCGAAACGCTTTGAATTGTTCCGGCGGGCAAGAATATTCTAGGGAACACCCAGCCTTAAGGTCAGGCAGCAACACCGTTTTGTGCGGACTCAGAATCTTGGCCGTCTCGGCCATAAACTTCACGCCACAAAAGACAATCACATCCGCATCGGTCGTTGCGGCTTTGCGCGATAAATCTAGCGAATCCCCAATAAAATCGGCAATGTCCTGAATCTCATCATCTTGATAGTAATGCGCCAGAATCACCGCATTCATCTCTTTTTTAAGACGGGCAATCGCCGCTTCAAAATCAATCGTAGGATCTAGCGGTGGTAATGGTGTTGGCGTAAATCGATCTAGCATAGTAGCCATATAATGCGCAAAAGCCCGAATCTCAATGCTATTTCAACGCTTTTGTATAGGCATCTTCCGAAAACCCTACTAGCAGCGTCTTATCGGTAACAAGTATGGGCCGTTTAATAAGCGAGGTTTGCTCACACATTAGCGCCACAGCGCTCCCCTCATCCGTTACCGATGACTGCACTGCCTCATCCAGTTTTCGCCATGTCGTGCCGCGCTTATTGAGCACCACTTCCCAACCATGCTGTGCGCATGCCTGCGTGAGAACGCCCTTATCGGCACCAGATTTCTTATAATCATGAAATGCGTAAACAATGCCTTGCGCATCTAACCATTTCTTCGCTTTTTTCACCGTGTCGCAGTTTGGAATGCCATACATCGTTATCGTCATTTACCTATCCTTCATATCCCGCTTTGACTAATTCACCTTCTAACCATTCCTTGGTTTCATCGGGCAAATCATTCACATTCTGATCACTCAAAGCGCCATACAGCGCATATAAAGCCATACGGTTCTTGAGATGTTTCGAAAGAGTCGACACGCGAATGAACGCCTCAACCGGACCAATCTCTTTGAGGTCTTCAATGGTTTCAATGCCTACCTGTGACAGGTAGTGCACCATCTTCGGGCCAATATTCATGAGTTGGTTTAAGCCGTCTTTATTAGGCACATCTCTCTCTTACTCAGATTCTGAGGGTGTTTTAAGAGAAATCACAAAGCGGAGCAAGCTCGCTGTAATAGCTATGAACGATCCATATCATCTTCTTCGCGAAATTGATGCACGCCTGTCTGTGTCTGCAAATCAGGAGCATTACCCTGCAAATCAGCTTCCGCGGTAACTGCTTGCTCATTTACAGATGCACGTTCTTGCATCTCTTCAATCTCGCGAACCGTTGCTTCTTCAATGCGCTCTTTTATGGTCTGAGCAATTTTATCTTCAATCTTTTTGCGATCTTCAGCCGATTTGGCTGCTAACGATTCTTCCGTCAGCCCCATTTCTTTGAGGATAATCGCACGCATTCTTTCTGCAGGAGTCTTATTCATAAAGTCCATGAAAACCTCTTTAGGGTCTTCAATAATCTCTTTGCCAGCCAACACCGTCTTATTATTTGCCTCAATAATTGCCGCTCTTTTATCCTGAGCAGGCACATCTTGCTCGGCAAGAAGAGCAGAAAAGCTGGTTTGCACCGAAGCCTCAGCCGTACTTTTACGGGAAGGAATCGTATTAGTGTTCAATTGATTAGCGAATAAATTATGCGTTAATTGAGCTGACTTCATGTCACATTCTCCTATTACGTGAACCATTAATCACGCAAAAGCCGTGCCACCGGCGAGAGAATCTGTGACAAATAATACACCATTACCAAGCCATTATTTGTGAGCATCTTTACGCCATCCTATCATGCATGCATCAGGCCCGAAAAAGGGATATAATGCGGCTTTGAGTGTTATCGCCAAAGGGGGCAATCATGCGTTGGAAGCTAGCGGGACAAAAGGTGGATAAACGCAAACTATCCCCCGACACGGATATCTCTGCGAAACAAATCGTAGAAGGCGACCCTTACCTGATTCGCAATGGCTACTACATCCCCTACTTTGACCCACACGAACAAAAAGACGAGATGGTCACGCGCGAGCGTTTGAATCTAGAGCTGTGCGACCGCATTATCCGCGAATCCGAGATTCGCTACGTATCACGTAAAATCGCCTCCGCCGATCAGGCCATCGACGAAATGATGCAAGCCATATCAGGTGACTCAAAACCAGCAGGACGCGGCATTCATGTGGTTTTGTTCCAAAACATCGTCAACCGCATCCGCGAATTGTCCAATGATTTCCTCGAACTCCGCTCGATGGGAATGGACGATATCGCACCAGATAAAGTCGCTGAAATTCAAAACCGCATCCGCAGGCTCTACGAATTTGTCATGGTCGAGCATCAAGATATTTTGCTTAGCGTCCGCCGGTCCGATGGTAGCGCGGATGTAGATGGCACCATTCGCGAGCTATTCTCGGAAGTCGGCAAACCACACGCTATACCGCTGGCAGTTATCTATGAAAACCGCGTTGGCAAAATCGGTAAAGCCCTCGCATCAATGGATGCTGTCTTTGAAGTCATCCGAGGCAGCTTAGAACGCGCCACCGACACCCCAAAATCGCATATTATCTTGGCCATCGAAGATTATGTGATCGCCGCTAAAAAACTAGCGACCATCCCAAGCTCGGACCATTTCGCCTATAATGACGCATGCGTTCAATGCATCAATACGCGCGACATTAGCTTGGAACGTCTAGAGAGCATGCAATACCTGAACGTATCGGAAGAAAAGCGCCGTGGCTTTTTGATGATGATTCAGTCCGGTATTCTGCTCATCCAAGATATGCTGAATCTGCGTGACGAGCGCAGCATGTCGGTCGAGTTTTTCAAACAAAAGACAGACAACTGGGATTATTAGGCAAGATCCAGGCACAAAAAAAGCGGCGCTTGCCGCTTCTTTCATGCAATATCATACGAACTATTCGTACTTATCTGATTGCTTGCGCGCAAGCTTGCGAGCACGGCGGACAGACTCCGCAGACTCACGAACACGTCGCTCAGAAGGCTTTTCATAATGCTTACGCATCTTCATCTCACGGAAAATACCCTCACGCTGCATCTTTTTCTTCAGCGCACGTAGTGCCTGATCGATGTTGTTATCGCGTACTGTAACTTCTACCAAACTAACTTACCCCCTCTCGAGCGGTCTGTGTTCTACTTTTACCAAGCGGAACAATAGTATATCAAAAATGAAGCGCCTTTTTAAGCAATCATTACCAAAAAGTCGAGCATAAACTGCGGCATTCGCTTGCATGCATCGCATAAAACCGCCTAAATGGCGCATTCACACAACATCATAACCTTAAATAGTTAAGAGAAAAGGAGTCAGCTTATGACGGTAATCGGCGGCGTTTCAGGTGACCAACTACGCAGTTATATTGAGCGAATTGAGAAACTTGAGGAAGAAAAAGCAGGTATCGCGACCGATATTCGCGAAGTCTTTGCCGAAGCAAAGGCCAATGGCTTTGACACCAAAACCATGCGTCAGGTCCTAAAACTGCGCAAAATGGAGCATGCGGAACGCGACGAGCTAGAGCACATGCTTGATTTATATAAGCGCGTGCTAGGCATGATCCCAGATTTGGATGAAGAAGCCGCATAAGCGCTCATGCATACCAAGATACAAAAAACCCCCGGCACGCTGTGCATCGGGGGTTTTTGTTATAGGGGCAAAGTATTACCCCTCTTTAGGCTACCAATCAGTAGCTATCTAAGCGGCGCCGTCTTGGCTGCCATAAGCGCGACTATCATCTCCGGTAATACGCGCTAATTCTTCTTTGATTAGTAACTTCTGCTTTTTCAGACTCTGCATGACGGTAAAATCAGGCATCGGGCGATGCAATTCATCATCAAGTAAGTGTTCTAGATGTTCATGTTTGGCTTCTAGTGAATAAATATGTGTTGCCAGCGACATAGTCTACCCTTTGCATTTGCTGTTAAAATTAGTTGGTCATTGCCAACCTGGATGGGTGACCTCTCGATCGCCTAATATTAAAGCAAACCGGCCTTTATATGGCAAGTGAAACCGTAGTCAATTAAATTAATATTTTTTTCCTCATTCTATTGACTTTTCCACAGGCAAGTGTAGCTGCGGCCTGCAGAAACATGCGTTCAAATTACTATTGCCAAGCCATCTGTGGATAACTATTGTTCGCCATCATGAATCAAAATGTTACGCGACTCATCATAGGTATCACTGGAGCTTCAGGGGCCATCTACGGCATCCGCATGCTACAGGCATTGCAAGACTCTCCCATTGAAACACATCTGGTCGTCAGCAAATCTGCACACCTCACCATTGCGCAAGAAACCGAGCTAAGCCTTGATGATGTCAAAGCGTTGGCCGATGTCACCTACCCTGTGAGCGATATCGCCGCCTGCATCTCCAGCGGCTCTTACCAGACGTTAGGCATGGTCATAGCGCCCTGCTCCATGCGCACCATGGGCGAGATCGCCTCTAGCACCACCTCGACGCTGCTTACACGTGCAGCAGATGTTTGCCTAAAAGATCGCCGGAAACTCGTGCTTATGACGCGCGAAACCCCACTTCACGCTATCCATCTGGAGCAAATGCATAAATTAAGCCTAGCCGGCGCCATTATCGCACCGCCAGTGCCCGCCTTCTACACTAAGCCAGAATCGATTGATGATATCATCGATCATACGGTAGGCCGCGTGTTGGATTTGTTCGATATTGACCATACGCTCGTTAAACGCTGGGATGGCTTGTCTGTGAACAATCGTTAAAAATATGCTTCTTATGGCCTCATTTTTTTGTTATAATCGATGCCGTTAACAAAAAAAAATGAATGCTTCATTTAATGACAACACAGTGGAGTTCGCAAGGCATATGGATGATGAGATCAAAATGGAAAAGGAGCTAAGTGAGCTCCGAGACCAGCACCGAGACGTCGACAGTAAAATAGACACCCTACTCGATAATCCCTTTCAAGATCAGCTAAGACTCATGCGTTTAAAGCGTGAAAAGCTGAAACTGAAAGACAAGATTTTCGCTCTCGAAGAGATGATGTACCCAGACATCATCGCCTAGTAGGCAACTCAAATACTAGCTACCAACCTTTAATGCTTTTGCCATCAGCCCATAAATGCGCTGGTTGAACAATGCCGGATCACGCAAAGGCTCACCTTCCTGAATACGCGCCTGATCGAGCAGAATCCACGCCGTCTCTGCAATCTCATCCTTTGGCTGCGCTGCCATATAGCTAATAATCGCATGATCAGGGTTGATCTCTAAAATCTTAGTCGAGGCTTTCGGCAATTGCTTATGCTCCAACAAGAAGCGCTCCATACGCATATCCATATCGCCTTCACTGATTGCCAGACAGGCCGGACTCTCAGCAAGCTTATGGGTGGTACGCACATCGCGAATCTCTTGGCCATAAATCTCTTTTAGATGCGCAATCAACGTATCGATATCAGCCTTTGACGCGGCCTTGTCTTCCTTAGACTCAGAGGCCTCATCTTCCGATTTTTCTTGCTCGCCTGTAAACGCATCGAGGTCGCTACCGTGACGCTGCACCGAGCGGAATTCAAATTCCTTATATTTCGGCGTGGCGCTGAGCCAGAAATCATCCACCTGATCGCTCAGTAACAATACCTCTACGCCAAACTTCTTAAAGCCTTCTAGCTGCGCACTATTACGAAGCGTATCGATATCATCGCCAATTAAGTAATAGACGGCCTTTTGATCTGGCTTCATGCGCTCAATATAAGCTTCCAGCGATGTCAGCTTCGCATCATCATGCGTGCTGGCAAAACGGCAAGCTTGCAGAATCTTCTCTTTAGGTTCTTGGCTTTCGCATAAACCTTCCTTTAAGACCGCGCCGAAATTATCCCAGAATTCGGCGTAACCTTCCGGGTCTTTCTCGCCGCGCTTAATCAGCTCATTCAGCACTTTCTTGGTAATCGCCTCGCGAATACGCCCCAACAACGGATTGTCTTGCAAGGTCTCACGGCTGATATTCAGCGGCAAATCTTCAGAATCGACGACACCGCGCAAGAAACGCATATAGGCGGGCACCAGCTCGGCATTCTCTTCGGTAATGAACACGCGCTTCACATAAAGTTTCACACGAAGGCGACGCTCTGGGTGGAATAAATCAAACGGCTTCATCGACGGGATATAAAGCAGATTGGTATATTCCATCACCCCTTCCGCCTTGTTATGCAGCACCGCCCACGGCTTATCGGGCGAATGGGCAACGTGGCGGTAGAATTCCTGATATTGCTCTTCGGTAATCTCTGACTTAGGGCGCGTCCAAATCGCGGCCCCCTGGTTCACCTCTTTCTTCTCGCCTTCATCACTAATTAGATGAATGGGGAAAGAGATGTGATCGGAATAGGTCTGAAGAATGAACTCTAGCTTGTAGTAATCCAGATATTCATGCGCATCATCTTTAAGCTTCAATGTAATCTTAGTGCCGCGCTCAGACTCAGGCGCAGGCTCAACCGTAAACGCTCCAGAGCCATCAGAGAACCAACGCCAGCTCTCATTCTTACCGGCTTTTCGGCTGATCACCTCAACCGTATCAGCCACCATGAAAGAAGAATAAAAGCCCACACCAAACTGACCAATCAGACTCACATCTTTTTTATGGTCACCCGTAATAGCTTTCACAAACTCTTCGGTACCCGACTTGGCAATTGTACCCAGATTGGCAATCAGATCATCGCGATCCATGCCGATACCATTATCTTCAATGGTAATGCTTTTTGCCGCTTCATCGAATGAGACGGTAATGCCCAAATCCGCATCATCTTCAATAAGCGCGTCATTCTGAAGTGACTCATAGCGCAATTTATCGCATGCATCCGATGCGTTAGAGACCAATTCGCGCAGGAAAATGTCCTTATTGGTATAGAGCGAATGGATCATAAGCTGCAGAACCTTGCTTATTTCTGCAGAAAACTCGATATTTTCAGTCATGTTCTCGTCTGTGGATTGTGCCTTTGCTGACATCGTTCCCTCTCTTAATGCGTTGAATTACTGCGATAGTGATGCATATGGTTCGCTTTAACCAAATTGCAAGGTTATGTTAGTATAAATACACGAAGGAAATACAGACTCTCAACCGTATAGGTAATATGCGCCAGTTTTTACTCACACTCGCACTTGTCATTTTGGCTGTCAGCCCTGCGCATGCACGCCAAACCTCTCTTATTGAGGAGGTCATCTATCGCGTGTCACTCGGCACAGTCGAAGATGCGGAGATTTTGGTGAAAAAGCTCGGCAACCCGAATGCAGTTGACACAATGGGCTGGCCGCTACTCGCTATCGCAGCCGCACGTACCGACGATAAAGCCTACGCCATGTCCGAGCTACTCGTGAGTATGGGCGCAAAACCAAATTACGATGGCGGACGGAAGAACTTCCCGATCATCGCCGCGATCCAGAGTGATAATGCCGATGTCGTCGAATTTCTACTCGGTGTGGGCGCCAACTACCGCGCCGTCGATGCTTACGGCGTTCGCGTGGTCGACTTTGCTCGCCAGAGCGGCAACAAAAAGATTATCTCACTCGTAGAACAAGCCATTGAGGAAGATATTCTGGGATTATCTACGGGTCGAAGCCAAGAATTCTTCAACAAGCTGGTAAAAGACTTAGCATTCCATTCCTGCGCATCTACTTATTACAGTTTTTACTACGCGACCGGACAAGATGAGATCCCCGCAGAAGAACAACAAGAAACGCTTGAGCCTCATCTCACCCGCACCTCATTTTGTATGAGCCGCTTGGCTGGACGCTTTAATCTGCCAGCTTCATGGATTGAAGATATCTATTTTGGCGCACGTAAAGCGGTTAAGAATGAGCTTGAGAATCTGGTATCGAATCGCTACCGCCGCGAAAAAGGCGTCGGCCAACCCGGCGATATGGAAGAGCGCTGCGATCGCCTCACCAAGCCGTGGCAAGAGCAGATCTTAGATAAGAATAAGATTAGAACGTTCTAATTACGACTGTCTGGCTTTCAGACGTAGCAGATGGTCCGCCAACACGCATGCCATCATCGCCTCACCTACCGGCACGGCACGAATCCCCACACACGGATCATGACGGCCTTTGGTCTGAATCGTCGTCTCGCACCCGAATTTATCGACGGTGTTCACTTCTGTCAGAATTGAGCTGGTTGGCTTCACAGCAAAGCGGCACACCACCGGCTGTCCGGTTGAAATACCACCAAGCACGCCGCCTGCATGGTTCGACTGAAACTCAACCGCCCCGTCTTTCATGCGCATCTCATCGGCATTCTCTTCACCCGGAATAGTGGCAGCGGCAAAGCCATCACCAATTTCCACGCCTTTAACGGCGTTAATCGTCATCATGGCACGCGCTAAATCCGAATCGAGCTTTTCATAGACTGGCTCACCTAAGCCTACAGGTACGCCTTCGGCAACCACTTCAATGACAGCGCCAATGGAAGAGCCTGATTTACGAATCGCATCCAGCTCATCGGCCCAAGCGGCAGCAGTCTGTGCGTCTGGACACCAAAACGGATTATTCTCAATCTCCGCCCAGTCCCAACGTGCGCGATCAATGGCATGATCTCCCATCTGTACCATCGCTCCGCGAATGGTCACGCCATCACCTAGAATCTTGCGGGCAATCGCACCAGCCGCCACACGCATTGCTGTCTCGCGAGCGGAAGAACGCCCGCCACCACGATAATCACGAATGCCATATTTCTCTTGGTAGGTGTAATCCGCATGCCCAGGACGATATTTGTCTTTGATATCGCCATAATCTTTCGATTTCTGGTCTTGATTATGAATAATCAGACTGATCGGCGCGCCGGTGGTCTGTCCTTCAAACACGCCAGACAGAATCTTCACCTCATCCGGTTCTTTACGCTGCGTAGTAAAACGCGATTGCGCAGGTTTACGCTTATCGAGGTAACCCTGAATATCTGACTCAGCGAGTGGAATCAGCGACGGGCAACCATCGACAACACAGCCAATCGCCTCGCCATGCGATTCGCCCCATGTGGTAAAAGAAAATAGCTTGCCGAATGTGTTTGCAGTCATGGCCTAGTTATACCAAGGCAATGTCCGGCGCATCAATCGCTTTCATGCCAACAACATGATAACCAGAATCCACATGCAGCACCTCACCAGAGGTACCCGCACCTAAATCAGATAGCAGATATACGCCCGCGCCACCCACATCTTGAATGGTAGTGTTGCGCTTAAGCGGAGAATTCAGCTCGTTCCACTTCAGAATATAGCGGAAATCACCAATGCCGCTGGCAGCCAGCGTCTTAATTGGGCCGGCAGAAATCGCATTTACGCGGATATTCTGATCACCTAGATCAACCGCCAAATACTGCACACTCGTTTCAAGCGCAGACTTGGCAACACCCATCACATTATAATGAGGCATGACACGCTCACCACCCAGATAGGTTAGCGTCAGCATGCTACCACCATTTTTCATCAGCGGTGCCGCACGCTTCGCCAGTGCGGTGAAGGAATAGACAGAGATATTCATCGTCAGCAGGAAGTTATCGAGCGAGGTGTCGACATACTTGCCTTTCAGCTCGTTCTTGTCAGAAAAAGCAATGGCGTGAACCAGAAAATCCAGCTCACCCCATTCTTTTTCCAATGTTTCAAAGACAGAGTCCATGCTCGCCTCATCGGTCACATCGCAAGGCACTACAATGCTAGAGCCAACCGATTCCGCCAATGGGCGTACACGCTTCTCCAGCGCTTCACCCTGGAAGGTAAATGCCAGCTCAGCACCTTGGGCTGCTAAATATTGGGTAATCCCCCAAGCAATCGATTTGTCATTCGCCAAGCCCATAATGAGCCCGCGTTTGCCCTTCATCAATTCTCCTACTGGAGCCACTTGTGCTGAATCCGTCATACGCTAAACAACCTCCGACTTATTATTCTACAATTTCCCACGAACCATCTGGCTGGCGGCATGCGGTACCGTAGCCCTGCTGCTCTTTACCACCCACTTGAATGGTCTGGGTATATTCACGACAATAACGGCCTTGCGCCGTCTGATAATAATTTGATGGCGTCACCGAACCACTGTGACCAGTCTGCGGGTTAGACCAAGGCAGAGTCTCGCCTGGCTGAGCGGTCTCTAGCGCGCGCTGAGATGTACTCTCAGCAATCGCCAAATCACCATTATCGAGTGATGCACCCACTTCGCGACCAATCGCCGCGCCAAGCAGCGTTCCAGCAGCGGTTGCCACCACTTGACCAGAACCACCACCAATATTATGACCAGCCCATGCGCCCAAGGCTGCACCGGCTACCGTTCCAACATCTGCTTTAGAAAATCCGCCACCGTGTTGATTTTGACAAGCAACAAACAGTAAAGACGCGCAAATTAAAGAAAAATTCTTGAAGTTCATCTGATACCCCTATGGTTAGGTTGAATAGCTTATTTCACATTTCGCTATACGAATCAACTCAGCAAATCCTTCCATCCATTTTTATGAAAAGCTCGCAGCATCACGATAACAAACAATAAACCGCCAATAATCGCGATCAAGCCACCACCGCCCATAATGCCCAGTGCCGCCTTCACCTGCCACGCGCCCTCGCCCACGTCACCCACGGTTTTGCGAAGCACGCCATAACCGCCAGACCACGCCAAGCCACTAATATGCATGAGTTGCCCCACACCATATAAATAAGGCTGCCAGATGGCTAAACGCTTCTCAGCCACCGCTTCAAAGCCGAAAGCCGGCAAAATCGCATAAGCGATGCCCATCAAAGCAAGGGTAACGGCCACAATCGAACCATGATAATGCGCGGGAATACGTACATTTGGGCCATCAATAGCCAAACCAAACGCGCCACCGAATAAGAACAGTAGTATCGACATAATAAAACAACCACGAACCGCACGCATGTTAGGCTCAGATACAGATGCGCGAATAGAGCGCCATACTAAAAAGGCGCACAATACCGCACTCGCCACCCCGCCGCCAACAATCATCTGCTGGGTAAAGAAGTCCATAAACTCCTGAGAATGAATATCAAAGACGACGAATGGATAGATAGAACTTAGGGTTATCACCGGGCCAATCGCAAAAATGGCTAACATGGTGCTCGATCGGGGCAGCACATAGCCAAGCAGTAACGCCATGAGGCACCAAGACACCATCATGATCTGGACATAGGTGAATTGCAGCACATGGCCGCCTGCCCAGAACATCACTTCATATTTCGCTAAACCTTCTAATGGCACATCCAATAGCAATGGTGTCGCGATAAAGGCGGCCAGCGCCATCAGCGACGTAATCACCGCGCCATAAATCCCCTTATCAATGAATGCAGAGCCTTTGAGAGGGCGTACCCAGATCGTATGGATACATTCAATCATCACCGAGCAAAAGACCAACGCCACACCAAAGAAGAAGAATACGTTGGTAATAACCGGAATGTAGTTACTCTTAATCGTCGTCCATTCTGGGTAAAGAGGCGAAAGCGCGATCAGCAACATACCCGCCGCCATGCAAGACCATGACGTAACATTGAAAAGAGGCAGCTCTTTCGGACCAGTGCGAGCACGCAAAATGGCCGCATAAAAGCAAAACATGGCCAAAAACCACACCAGCACCGACAAATCCACATGCACCACCAGCGATACATGGAATAAATCAGCTATCATCGGAATGCCCTGAAGCTGCGGCGTGCGCGCAATAACGAGCACAATCGAGAAGATGCCCGCCAGCGCAATCGCCATCACGGCCAGCCATAGCCAACGCTTGGGCCATGAAAGGGACGAAACGCCAGACATCATCAATTCTAGAGCAGACATATGCATGCCGATGTCATAGCGCCAAAAAGCCAGAAAACAAAGTGAAACTAGCAAAAAGGCCTGTGTACCACTTAGCTTTCTGCCTTGTCTAAGCCCAAAAGCTGACATATTTTCAACCCATGATCACCGCAGATTCAGCACAACATTCTCTTATCAAGCCATGGCTTATCGTCTGTATGGTGTGTGTTGTCACCATGGTGCTGATCGGCGGTATCACCCGCCTAACCGAATCCGGCCTCTCTATCGTCGAGTGGAAGCTATTTACCGGCATTCTCCCGCCAATGAATGAGCAAGCATGGGAAGGTGCGCTTGAGGAGTATCGCAGCTCCCCTGAATATCAGCAGATCAATAAGGGGATGAATGTTGAAGAATTCAAGCAAATCTATTGGCTGGAATATCTGCACCGCCTGATGGGCCGCATCACCGGACTGGTCTTTATTATTCCCTTCGCTTTCTTCGCACTGAGCAAAAAGATGAACAGCCCTCTTATTAAACGGATGGGGATGTGCTGCGTGCTCGTTGCCGCGCAGGGGGCCGTCGGCTGGATTATGGTACAAAGCGGCCTGCAAGATGAACCACGTGTAAACCCAATCAAGCTGGCATTACATTTATCCCTCGCCTTCTCACTCTTCTGCCTCTTGCTTTGGACATGGCTGCAACTCCATAAACCGGATTATCGCAACTACCAAACAGCAGGCAGACGGGCCAAGCTTGCGCGCCTGATCACAATCTTCGTTTGTATCCAGATCATCTTTGGTGCATTTGTCGCTGGCATGGATGCAGGCAAGATCTATAACACCTACCCTCTCATGGATGGTGATTGGGTGCCCGCGGGCCTTACCATGCACGAGCCATTCTGGGCAAACTTCATTGAGAACACCACGACGCTGCAATTTCAGCACCGCATGATGGCGCTACTCGTCGCCGTTTCAATCATACTCTTTATTCTGCGTTATTGGGGGCGTTGCGATGAAAGCGAACGCAATTTGCTAACGCTTCTGGGCATCTCGCTGATTATTCAATTTGGGCTGGGTGTACTGACATTAGTGCATATGGTTCCGTGGCATTTGGCATCTACCCATCAGATGTTCGCGCTGGCTCTGCTCGGGTTTTGCATCACCATATGTTATCGCTTCCCACTGAATAAGCAGGAAGCGTAACGTTTCTCATAAAAATTGGATTTATTTAACCGGACGCGGCTTGTTAACTGGTCGTGCGGTCTTTCGTGCTGAAGTCTGATAAGTCATCGTGCTTGCCCTTTTCTTATATGTTGATGATTAAATCTAACATACGCGCCGTTCTCTGGGTGTGACAGTTCGGTGAAATCGCACCTAAAAACGCTGTCTTTCAGGCAAATAGGACAGTTTTTCAGGCTTTTTCCCCGAATTGATTGAAATCAAGGCCTCTGCGTGGCATAGTGCGCTAAAAATAGCTTAAATATTAGCGAAAAGAGACACAGTGTTCGATTACAACGCCCAATTCGAATCAGCGATAGGCCGCGTCAAAGCCGAAGGTCGTTACCGTATTTTCAACGATCTGGAGCGCATTGTCGGCAATTTCCCAGAAGCGAAAAGCCACCGCACCGGCCGCAATGTCGTGGTATGGTGCGCCAACGATTATTTGGGCATGGGCCAGCACCCTAAAGTCATCGATGCCATGTCAAAAGCCGTGAAAGAACTAGGCGCTGGATCGGGTGGCACACGCAACATCTCTGGCACGCATCACAAAATCGTCGAGCTGGAAGAAACACTCGCCGAGCTACATCAAAAAGAATCAGCTCTCGTCTTTACCTCAGGTTACATCGCAAACGAAGCGACTTTGAGCACCATAGGCTCGATCCTGAAAGATTGCGTTATCTTTTCAGACTCGCTGAACCACGCCTCTATGATTCACGGTGTGCGCTATAGCTCCGCGACGAAAAAGATCTTCCGCCATAATGATGTTGAGCATCTAAGAGAATTGCTCGAAGACACGCCAAAGCATCTACCAAAAATTATCGCCTTTGAATCGGTGTATTCAATGGATGGCGATGTTGGACCAATTGCTGAAATCTGTGAACTCGCGCGCATGTATAATGCCATCACCTATCTCGACGAAGTACACGCCGTTGGCATGTATGGTGAACACGGCGCCGGTATTGCCGAACGCGAAGGCATTATGGATCAGGTTGATATTATCCAAGGAACGCTCGCCAAAGCATATGGCGTGATGGGTGGCTACATTTCAGCTAGCAAACAAATTATCGATGTCGTGCGCAGCTATGCGCCTGGCTTTATCTTTACTACCTCATTACCACCTGCACTTGCTGCTGGTGCAGCAGTGAGCATTCGCCATTTGATGGAAAGCTCTACTGAACGTGAAACGCATCAAGAACGTGCCGCTAAGTTAAAAGGCATGCTTCGCAATGAAGGTATCCCGATGATCGAGTGCGATACGCATATCGTTCCTGTACTCATTGGCGACCCGGTTCTATGCCAGCAAGCATCTGACCGACTCATTCAAACACATGATGTGTATGTGCAGCCAATCAACTACCCGACCGTTCCAAAAGGAACCGAACGTTTGCGTCTAACACCAACCCCACTCCATACCGATCAGATGATGGATGATGTGGTTGCAGCACTCGTTGAGACCTTCGAATATTTGGGTATCGAAAAAATGGAACAGCACAGCATTCGTGCACTCAAAACTGCTTAAGTTTTTTTCCGTAAAATAGGCATAAAAAAAGCCCGCTCAACTGAGCGGGCTTTTTCGTATTCGAGAAAGGCTAACTTACGCCGCTTCAGTGATCGTCTTATTGATCAGCTCAGCTGTTTCAGTTACGCGCTCATTCAATGGCTCTGAAACTTCAGACGCACATTTGAATGCCATCTCAGACATCTTCACAGACTCGTTAAAGAAGTGATCCAAATTGGTCTTCACCACTTTGCTCTGAAGATCGAACATATCGTTTAACGTACGGCAACCGAATAGCTCTTTTGAAAGTTCAACATTGCGAGAGAAAGATTGGTTCGCATAGTTGATCATTTCAGCGCTTAGATTCTTAGAAGCATCAACGGCGATGTTACCGCACTGAACACATGTATCCATGTTGCCTTTACCAGCGGAAACGATTTCATTTAAAGAACGAGAAGCAACGTCTGCATTCTTAGCAACTTGCGCCGCACCTTCTTTACCGAATGACATAAACTGCTCTGCTTCTTTTGCTGCAGGAATGTTTGATGCAGCATCAAAGAAGTTGCGCATCACATTCGTACCAAAACTCATCACATCGTTAGTAGATGGAGCAGCAGGTGCAGCCGCTGCAGCAGCTACCGTTGCACGAGGTGCACGAGCAGCAGTCTTAGCAGCGCGCGCTGTAGATGCGGTAGCTTTCTTTGCACGGGTTACTTTGCTACGTGCAGCAGAAACTTTCTTAGGTGACTTTTTAGCTGCGGTGCTTGCAGCCTTTTTAGTCTTACGAGCAGCGCTCGTTTTTTTCTTTGTTACTTTAGCCATTTTCAATGACTCCTTTCAAATCAGCGTGAGTAGTTTTTATAACGCAGTTTTTTTGCGTTGCACAATTCCATGTCGTCTATATAGTAAACACTCCAAGTTAAGTCAAGGATTCTAAATACAATTATCGCTCACACATTGTGAATTAGGTCCTGTCAAAATAGTGAATATTTTTTAACACTTGTGTTAGGCATTATTAGTACGTAATAAAATGGCAAAAACTGACTATGAATGTCGGGAATAATTGCAAAGGAAAAGTTAACGCATGTCCCAATTAGGAACAGAAAAAAAACAGGCTGAAATTATCAACCTGCAAGAACAAGATTTGCTGCAACTACTGGACATCAAAAATGATGATCCTGAAACAGTGGTACGTGCGGTAAGAAAATTAAAAGAGCAACAAACCGAACTTGAAATTAAGAATGATTATTTGGAACGTGATATCGAACGCGTCGTGCGCTACCTAGAGCGTATGCAACACGACATCTTTGCAATCGAACATTCTGTCGCATGGCGAATTGGTTTCCGCCTAGTGTCATTTGTCAAAAGAATATTGGGCCGTAAAAGTGGCAACCCAATCTTTGCCAATTTACGCAAACAATTAGAGACCTATCATCACTGGAAAAAGTCACGTGACTAAGCTGACAGAAGTGACATTAAAAAAGCCGTCATTAAGCGTCGTTATTTGTGTGCACAATGCACGCGAATATGCGGAGCTATGTATCGAGTCGGTGTTGCGTTTTACACCTGCTCCCTATGACCTCATTTTAGTCGATGACGGATCGCAACAAGATACATCGGAAATGCTCAAAGCATTTGAAAAAGAATATGAGCATATTTCTATCATCAGACATGAGCAGGCGAAGGGTTATACCTGCGCGGGGAATGCAGGTTTAAAAGCCTCGAAATCAGACTATACCGTTTTGCTAAATAGCGATACACTAGTATCGAAAAAATGGGCGGATAAAATCATCGCATGTGGTGAAAGCCATGACTCTATTGGCATCATCGGCCCGCTATCCAATGCTGCGACTTATCAATCCGTGCCATACGTGTTCGATGATAATGGTCGCTGGAAACAAAATGAATTGCCAGGGCATATTACGGTCACCACCTATGCTGAAGCGATTGGTTCTGTTTCGCAAAAACTCTATCCACGCGTACCCGTTGCCAATGGCTTTTGCTTCGCCGTAAAAAGAGGGGTCATCGACGCGATCGGATATCTAGACGAAGAAACATTCCCCAAAGGATATGGTGAAGAAAATGATTACTGCCTACGCGCGGCTGATGCAGGCTTCAACATTGCCATTGCCGATGATGCCTACGTCTATCACGCTACCTCACAAAGCTTCGGGGTAAAAGCTCGTGAGAAACTTACCAAATACGCACACCATGCCATTCGCTCTAAATATAGCGAAGCGCGCCTGAATGAAATTGACAAGGCGTTACGTAACAACTCTCAAATGGACAAAGTGCGAGAGCGAATAGAGAAGTTTGTGCACCACGCACAACCTGTCACCTTCCAACGCTCACGCATTAACATGCCTAAACCGCATCAAGATGTTCACTTTCTGTTCCTGCTACCTGACTGCGCAGCAAAGGCTGGTGGCACGCAGGTCGTAATCGAAACAGCACGCGGTCTACACCGCATGGGAGCCAATGTTAGTATCGCGGCGAAACACAGCATTAAAGATGAGTATGACGATTTCTTCCCAACCGACTCGCAGCTATTCTTCTACTACAAAAAGCAGTCTGAACTAATTGAGCACGCCGCTGACTATCATGTCGCTATTGCGACTATCTTTCATTCTGTAGAATTGATGCAGACCATTATTCAGCATCACCCGCATATCATGCCGAGCTATTATGTTCAGGACTACGAGCCATACTTCCTGGATGAGCGCCCTGATTTAAAAAAGCAGGCGACCGAGAGCTATACGCTAATCAAAAACAATCACCTCTTTGGTATCAGCCCGTGGGTTTGCGAAGTGCTACAAGAAAAGCATGGCCTAAAGGTCGAGAAGATTACTGGCAGTCTGGATCAGGATTTATTCTTCCCCAATTATGCACGCGATGTCACACCGCACACCTTATCGATCAGTGCGATGATCCGCCCGAATACACCATGGCGTGGGCCGCTAATGACAATGAATACGCTAAAAGCACTGAAAGAAAGTTTTGGCGATAAAATCAATGTCAGCATCTTTGGCTGTGACGATTCACAGCTAGTTGAATATAATATGCCACGTGACTTTACCTACGAGAATTTAGGCATTCTAGGCCGTCACGATGTGGCATCCGTACTCAGAGAGTCCGATATATTTCTAGATCTTTCAGAATTTCAGGCATTCGGCCGCACGGCTCTAGAAGCTATGGCATGTGGCGCAGCCGTTGTCGCTCCGCAAGCTGGTGGCGTGCATGATTTTGGTACGCATGAAACGAACTGCTTGCTAACGGATACGAAAGATCAGCAAAGCTGTGTTAGCGCCGCCTCTTCACTCATTGAAAGCGAATCACTTAGACGTAGCTTGCGAGAAAATGGCATTCAAACAGGTCTAGATTATTCTATCCACCGCAGCACACAAAGCTTTCTGAGCCTAATGTACCAGCTCTACGCCAAACATGAGCAACGAAACAGTAAAGCCGCTTAGTTAGCTTTGCTTCACTAACTTGCCATCTTCACCCAGCGAGTATATCTCATCGCATAGACGTTTAGCTTCGGCATGATCATGCGTGACTAATAAAGTAGTCACTTCTTCAGCCTGAATCAACGCACGCGTATCATCACCCAAACGGGTTCTGCGCTCTGGGTCTAGACCAGAGAACGGCTCATCAAGTAGTAGCAAGGATACAGATGGCGCGAGAGATCGTGCTAACGCAACACGTTGCTGCTGCCCACCTGATAGTTCATGCGGCATAGCATCTTTTCGATCACTCAAACCAATATGCTCCAGCAGAGATGCAACACGCTCAGCTCGTTTAGATGCGTTCAGTTTACGCAAACCAAATGCGATATTCTCTTCAACACTTAGATGAGGAAATAGACTGGCCTGCTGAAAGACCATCCCCACCCCGCGCTTATCCGGGCTTAGCGAGTGCTTGTCATCATGTAAAACTTGATCATTGAGGACGATACTGCCACTCGTCGGCATTTCAAAACCAGCAATCAACCGAAGCAGCGTCGTTTTACCCGCACCTGACGTGCCAATCAGGCCAATGATTTTTTTATGGTCAACGTCTAAGCTAATGCCATCTATCACCATACGGTGCTGGCGCGCAAAATGTAGCTTACTGATCGATAGATAGCTCATGCGCTCATACTCTTTAGTTTGGCTTTTGCTTTAACAGAACGCTGGTCATAATAGATAAACAGCGCCACGGCAATACTACTAAGACTTACTAACATTAAAGCAGGCATTGCAGCACTAACAACGCGCCCATCTTGCGCCAGCTCATAGGTACGAATGGCTAATGTCGTCATATCGAATGGGCGCAGCATAAGCGTGGCAGGCAGCTCTTTTGCAGTATCTGCAAACACCGCAAAACCGCACAATAGATAAGCTGTTTTTAAATGCGGCAAATGCACATGATGAAAAATTTGCCAGCGCCTTGACCCAAGCAACATCGCAGATTCATCCATACGCGTTGAAATGAGGCGTAAATCAGACTCAACCGCCCCAAGCCCTATTGCTAAAAAGCGAACACTACAGGCAAGCACAACACCAATCACACTACCCACAAGTATTTGACTGGTTTCTCCTCCTGTTAACCAGAGCGATGTAAAGGCTATCATCCGGTCTAAAAACCAAAGACCAGAGAAAATAGCCACCGCCAATACAGCTCCTGGTATCGCATAACCATAGGATGCCAAACGAATAATACTCGTGCTGACTTGGCTAATAGGATAGCGAATACCGTAGGCAAACAATGTAGCGACCACAATCACCAAACCAACCGTAAGCATGGCATAATACAACGTTGTTTGTAGCGCCTCCCAATGCATGACATCTTCTAAGGCTGACATATCGGCTAGCACCCAATTTACCAACTGCAATACAGGCAACAAGAACCCAAGCAGGCATGGAATGGTGCACCCAACCATCAATAAGATAGCGATGCAGTATTTGGGTCTGCGGCGTAAAATACTGTACTCAGCAGCAGGAAGGTCTTCTTGCCTAAAACGTACAGGCCTAAAGCGCTCTAGCATGACAAAGCCAGATATGATGAGAAGCAAAATGCCTGAAAGTTTAATGGCTGCATTTACATCACCCAACCCAAACCAGCTACGGTAAATACCTGTGGTAAAGCTTTCAATACCGTAAAGCGAAACCACACCAAAATCAGCAAATGTCTCCATAGAGACCAAGGCAACACCAACCATAACAACTGGTCGTGCAATAGGTAGTGCAATTTTATATAGCCAATAGCGCTGGCTTACTCCCAACAGATAGGCAGATTCAAAAAAGCTGCCGCACTGCTTTCTAAATGCAATAAGCGACAACATGTAAATATAAGGATACAGCGTGATCGATAAAACAAAAATGGCGCCAGCTAAAGAATAGATATCGGGAAACCAGTAATCGTTGATACCCCAGTTAAAAAAGTCGCGCAGTGTTTTCTGCAAAGGCCCCGCAACATCTAACTGATAACCATAGACAATAGCGGCAATATAAGAAGGCATAGCAAGAGGCAGAAATAGCAACCATTGCAGCCATTTCCTAAATGGAAACTCATAGATTGTGACCACCCATGCACACAGCACGCCTATTGCGCTCGAACAAACAACAACACCTAACCACAGCAGCAATGCATTGGATAAATAACGCCACAACAAATGATCAACGACATAACCAAATGCCGAAGATTCGGAGAATAAGGAGGAAATCGCGATAATAAGAATCGGTGCCGCAAAAAGCAGCGACGCAATGCTTACTACGCCATTGAATATACCGCGACTAACCCCTACGGCCATGATACCGCATCAAAAATTTCAACTGCCTTACTGTTCAGCTCGCCAATTTTCTCTAGCGCTATCGTATCAAACTTTGCCCCTGCATATGGCTTCATAAAATCTGCAGGCTCTACGTCTTTATTTATTGGAAACTCATAATTATGGTTGGCAAAGAAAGCCTGCGCATCGGGCTGCACCAAATACTCCATCAGCTTAATAGTCTCTTCTGGATACTTTGAATACTTAGACATAGCAATGCCGCGAATATTCACATGTGCGCCGCGCGCATGCTCACCTTGATTAGGCAAAATCAATTGTAGCTTCTTCGCATAATCACGATCACTCTCATCAGGGCTATTAGACAGCAGCCCAAAATAATAGGTATTAGAGACGGCTATATCTCCTAAGCCAGACGCTAAAGCACGAAGCTGGTCTTTATCGCCGCCTGTCGGTTTACGTGCAAAACGAGAAGCAACCTCACCTGCCCATTCTTTGGCTTTCTCTGCACCTATGTGAGAAATAAATGAAGCCAGCAATGATTGGTTATAAACACTATTAGATGAACGAATCAGAACCTTACCATCAAACTCAGCAATGTCTTTATACTCATCGACCGCATCACACACGGCATCTCCTTTACGGCAATACAGCACACGTGAACGGATCGTAAGCCCATACCATAAATCGAGCGGACTGCGTAGATGAGCAGGCACAATCTCTTTCAGCACCTTACTTTCCGCCGGAGCAAATAAATCTTTTGCCCCCATACGATATAAGTTAGCAACATCAGTGGCGATGATCACATCTGCTTTTGTTTGCGCGCCTTCTGTCAGCAAGCGTGACTCCAGCACTTTGCCGCTTACCGTAATAAGCTTAATATCAACGCCAGTTTTCTCTTCATATTTTTCCAAGACGGGACGTATCAAATGCTCTTTCTGCGCAGAATAAACATGCAGCACTTTTTCTTCCGCATTTGCTGCAAGGCCAGTCATGATAAATAGAAGAGTTAGTAGATTTGCGAAGAGTTTCATACACACCTCAGTTAAGAATGATTTTCATTTTCAACGACTGTCTAAACCTGTAGCTATCCGATGTAAAGAAAAAAGGCCGCATAAAATGCGGCCTTTACATAA
>JALEGK010000041.1 GCA_022763105.1 Rickettsiales bacterium
ATCTGGGCATCTGTTTTGGCATGCAAATCGCCGTCATTGAAATGGCGCGCAATTTACTCAAAATCAAAGATGCATACTCCACCGAGTTTGGTCCAATCCGTGTATCCGACGATCGTGGCCCGCTCGTGGGGCTCATGACCGAATGGTCGCAAGGCTCAACCGTGCAAAAGCGCACAAAAGATAGCGATCTGGGCGGTACGATGCGACTGGGTGCGTATGATTGCGAAATTAAAACCGGCACGCTGGCGCATAAAATTTATAAGAAGAAACGCATATCCGAGCGTCATCGCCACCGCTACGAGGTCAATAACGCCTACATTGAAGATTTCAAAAAGCATGGTGCTATTTTCTCTGGCCTGTCTCCAAGCGGTCATCTGCCAGAGATTGTCGAGCTAAAAGACCACCCATTCTTTATCGGCGTGCAATTCCACCCCGAATTCAAATCGCGCCCCTATAAAGCTCACCCACTCTTTGTGTCTTATGTAAAGGCAGCAAAAGACGCGGCTAAAAAGCGTAAGTAACATGGCGGAAAACCGCGCCGTCTTTTTGGATGTAGATGGGGTGCTCGCCCTTTATGGCGAAGGCTATCAGCAAACGAGTAACTTCAAGCCGGAAGCGATGCGCTTGGTCTCAGAACTTTGCGCAGATCACAATGCGTATATCGTCATGACATCATCACGTGCAGATAGTCAGGGCAGAGAGTCCTTACAAAAAGAATTGTATGAGCATGGATTGAAAGCGGAGTACGGCAACCCGTGGCGCATTGAGGATACCGACGTACATACGGGGCGCGGAGCATCTATCATGAAATGGGCGAGCGATCATAAAATGAAGCCTCATCAATGTATTATCATTGATGATCGCGATATTTCCGACCAGCTATCCAAAGGGTTTGAGAAACGTTTTATTCATGTGGATTCAAATATCGGCTTCACCCAACACGATGCCGATAAAGCCAAGGATTTATTCATGCAAGGCCCGCCATCCGTCATAGATGGCATTAAGTCCCTGTTGAGCGGCAAAGGCGGTGATAAAGGCCAAGCCAAATAACTTCTTAATGAATGAATAAGCATTTCCGTGTAAGCTAAAAGAAAACACAGGGTAGGATATGCGTATCACCTCACTTGCGATCGGACTAACGGCGCTGCTGGTCTTAAGCGGCTGTAACGATCTGCGCCACCGCTACAACAAGATTTATGAATATAAGCCATCAAGCTATGTCGGAGCGCCTGCCTATATCACCGGCGGGCATTTCCAAAATGTCTCAGGTGTCACGAATGAGTTCAATGACACGATTGGTTATGGTCATATCCGTATGATCGACGATATGTACGCCCCGCGCGAAGATGTACCATCCGATATGGAACGCTTGGCTTATAGTGTCGGTGGCTATGCGGTGGGACAGCAAATGCGCTTTAAAACCTATCCCATCGATCCGGGGCCACACCGCATTATGGCGGAAATTACTGTCTTTGGTCGCACCAAAACCAAAGTCTTTAACTTCATGGCGCAATCAGGCATGCAATATTTTATTACCGGTCAGTCGGGCGGTTTAACCGCAAGCGTCTGGCTGCAAGACCAATATGGCCGCCCAGTAGTCAACATTACCCAAGAGCAAAAGGGGCATGATGGTATGATCCAGCCATTCCAGCCAGCACCGGGCTATATGCCGCAGCCAACCGCACCGCAGCCTAAAGGGCCATACCATGTGCCGGACCAAGGCTATGCCCCAGACCCGAATTATCAATATGGTCAGCCAAGCCCAACTTACCCGGGCCAAGCCACTCCGCAAATGCCAGCCACATTGCCTTAAGAGGTGAAATCCAAGCAATAAAAAAGGGAGCCATCGGGCTCCCTTTTTCGCTTTGGTCGAATGTGTGTATTACACAGAATAATACATCTTAAATTCAACAGGAGATGGGGTGGTTTCCCACTCTTCCACTTCTTCCATTTTCAGATCAATGTAACCATCAATCTGATCATCGTTGAATACGTCACCCTTCTTCAGGAAGTCACGGTCTGCATCCAGTGCTTCTAGTGCTTCACGAAGAGAGCCAGCCACCGTAGGGATGTCTTTTAGCTCTTCAGGTGGAAGGTCGTATAGGTTTTTATCCATTGCATCGCCTGGGTGGATCTTGTTCTCGATACCGTCAAGACCAGCCATTAGCAGTGCTGCAAAAATGTAGTAAGGGTTACCAGAACTATCTGGGAAACGGGTCTCGATACGTTTTGCCTTAGGGCTAGCAACGTGCGGAATACGCACAGATGCCGAACGGTTACGAGAAGAATATGCAAGCAGGGTAGGTGCTTCATAGCCCGGTACCAGACGCTTGTAGCTGTTGGTGGTTGCATTGGTGAAGGCGTTGATTGCTTTCGCATGCTTCATCACACCACCAATATAGTACAGGCAGGTTTCAGACAGATCGGCATAGCCATTACCGGCAAATAAAGGCGAACCATCTTTCCAGATTGACTGGTGAACATGCATACCAGAGCCGTTATCTTTAGCGACAGGCTTCGGCATGAAGGTCGCAGACTTGCCGTAAGAATGCGCCACCATATGAATGATGTATTTATATTTCTGAACATTGTCCGCGCAGCCAAGCATGGTTGCGAATTCAATACCCAATTCGTTTTGACCCGGTGCCACCTCGTGGTGGTGTAGCACAGGGGTAATGCCCACATGCTTCAGCGTGGTCAGCATTTCAGAACGCATATCTGAATGCGAATCAACGGGTGCAACAGGGAAGTAACCACCTTTCACTTTAGGACGGTGGCCCATATTGCCGGTCTCGTACAGACGAGAAGAATTCTCTGGAGATTCTTCGCTATCCAGCTCGTGGAAGCTGCTATTCATGCCCACATTAAAGCGAACATCATCGAATACAAAGAATTCAAGCTCAGGACCGAAATAAGCGGTGTCACCAATGCCAGAATAGTTCAAATACGCCTCAGCGCGCTTTGCAGTCGAGCGTGGGTCGCGGCCATAAGCCTGACCGGTAGAAGGCTCGATCACGTCGCAGAATACCATCAGCGTAGGCTGTGCAGCGAATGGATCGATCACAGCAGACGAGGTATCAGGCATCAGGATCATGTCTGATTCGTTGATGCTTTTCCAACCAGAGATGGAAGAACCGTCAAACATCACACCGTCTTCAAATACAGACTCATCCACCTGATCAGCGATGTAAGTGGTGTGCTGACATTTACCGCGCGGATCCGTAAAGCGGAAATCCACGAACTGAATGTCATGTTCTTTCATCAATTTATCTACTTCTTTAAACGACATTGTGTTCTCCTGTTCTGTCGGTTTAGCGTAAAATTAAATAGCTTCAGTACCGCGCTCGCCGGTACGGATACGAATCACGTCCTGAACGTCGGTAATGAAGATTTTTCCGTCACCAATACGGCCAGTCTGTGCCGCATTCATGATCGCTTCAATCGTCTTATCGAGCAGCTTTTCTTCCACCACTACCTCAAGCTTCACTTTTGGCAGAAAGTCGATGACATACTCAGCGCCGCGATAAAGCTCCGTATGGCCCTTCTGGCGGCCAAAACCACGTGCTTCAACGACGGTGATACCTTGCAGGCCAATATCCTGCAGCGCTTCTTTGACATCATCCAGTTTGAATGGCTTGATAATCGCTTCAATTTTCTTCATGAGGTGTCCTCCATTGCGATACGCATCAGTTAGGTTGATGCAAGCTAAGCACTTGATTCAGCGAAAGCAAGCAAAACTGCCGATTGCAATTTTGCTGGGCTTTTTGCCGAATAAGCGTGCATTTGCCTCTTTTTTGGGCACGCCTTTCATCGTGAGTTTTATGCCAAAAATCAAGGCAGACGCTAGATTCGCTTGACCTAAACCCCTAAAAACCGTTAAACACCTGAATCGACCTTTGTGGCGGGTGTAGCTCAGTCGGTTAGAGCGCCAGTTTGTGGCACTGGAGGCCGTGGGTTCAATTCCCATCACTCGCCCCACTTCATGTTAATTTCTCCAAATTCATAATTCTGTAACGAATTGGCTTTACACTCATAGACTTAAAGCATTGGAAAAGGTGATTATTGGCTAAAATACTCACATCTGACACTGCCTACGCCGATATTTACATCGATGGCGATGCGTTATGGCCTGAATTTGGTAGCAAAATCTGGCCAGACCCAGAAAAAACCAAAATGAATATCGATGAAGACATGCGCGACCAGATCATCTCACGGCTGGCGCATGATTATGATATAGATTGCGCGACATTCGATGGGCTGTGCGGACGAGAACTCGGCCCTGATGAGCAAAATCAGAAGCGTGAATTACTTCACGATCTACTGACCACACTTGAAAATACGCCATCCAAAACACAAAAGAAGCAGAACGTGATTAAAATCAGCCCGGGTGGTTCCGCCATGAATACCTGTGCTACCGTTGCCAAGGCGCTGCCAGGTTCTCATATTACTATGCTCACCAGTGTTGGGCAGGGACCGGTTGGCTCCAAGCTAAAAGAGAAGCTGGGCAGTGTGATGGATTTTCAACCAGATCGTGACGATCTGCGCACCTCGATGTCGTTTGTATTTTCACACAAAGGCGGCAGCAGACATTACGCTAAATTCTCAGGCACAACTGATAAAGTCACCGAGGAAACCACGCATCAGGCACGCCAAGACCGCTACAATGCGGTATTTCTTTCAAGCTCGATTCTTGATCCGGCAAAAATGCCAAGCCTGTATGTACCACTACAAAATCAAGCGATAAAAGATCACGCTGAGCTCTATGTGACATTGCCAACGAATGCAGAAATTGCCAATGAGCATCATGACGATGTGATGGGTGCGATTGTAAATGCCGATGTCGTCATGGCGAATGATGAAGAAATGCAATTCATGTTTGACCCCGGCGCGCACAAAGATGATCCGGAATCCTACGATTATTGTCTGGAGAAATTAAGCGAACAACTCAAGCCGGGCGCTTGTGCCTTTGTAACGCATGGCAAGGAAGGCGCCGATGTGCTGCTAAAAGGGGAGCACCATCTTAATGGGGAGCGCCATCACATTCCACTGTGGCGCGATGATTCTAAGCCATTCGAAGATTTGGGCGGCGCAGGTGATGCGTCTTATGCAGGCTTTTTAACCGGATATATCGATGGTCACGACCCGGTTAAGGCAGGCCATATGGGAATGGCATTCGCACGTGATTGTATTTCGCGCAAACAAGCGCAAATCGAAGACCCGCAACATGTCTACGCCGAAACGATGGCGGATGACCGTGTTGGCATGCCATCAGATAAAGCGCGTTACGAAACCGTGCAACCAGCCGTGGACCATGCTAAAGTACAAGCCGAAAATCACAGCAGGACAGGGTAGCCATGTCAGCCATAGCAATGAAACAATTAGCCAATCAGCTTCAGCACATCACCGCAAAGAATTCCGGTAATGGTCAGCTCATGCAAATCATCCTGCAAGTGGCGCCAAACAAACAGCCATTGCTAGAGAAATCAGTGTCGGAGCAGGAAGAATTCACCATCGATGATCTGTCGCAATATGGCGAGGTAGTCGGCTGGAACTTTGGTCGCTTTGTCTCGGAAGATACCTGTCAGATTGTCAAAGAACGCTTCGACGTCGAGCTGTAATTACTCATTTTTTAATAGCCAAATCATCAATGGCGCCATCAGTGCAAAGCTTGCCATCACCATAGCGATGGGCAGCTTCATGGCGATCAGCCCAATGCTGATGATGGATGCGAGCGTCATGGTAAATGCATCAAAGATATTGCTCGCCGCAATCATGCGTCCCCTATGAGATGCATCCGTATGGTGCTGAAGGTAAGTATAGAGCGGCACCACAAACATACCTGCCCCAAATGATATACAGCCAATGGCGATGCCAACACTCGCCACGCTAATCAAGCGAGGTTCTATACCTAATCCAGTGAGTATGAGTGCGCCAATTGTCACGAGCCAGCAGCTATATCGGGTGAGGTGGAACGCAATCTTGCCTTTCAGTAATCGCGAGGCAGTAAACGCCCCGATACCAATACCAAACGTGAAAAGTCCAAGGAGTAACGTGACATGGCTCTCGCCTGTTAATTGCTTTGCCGCAAAGGCTGGGAGCTGAGAGATGATGATGGTGCCCGCCGCCCAGAACCATCCGATACCAAGCAATTTGCGAGACATGCCTGCTTTGCGAAACCCAAAACGCAGCGTGACCCATAAATCAGCCAGAATATTCCAGCGAATCCGAATATCGTTTGGCTTTGCGGGTTGTTTCGGGATGCCTTGCGCGCTCAGCATGCCCAGCGCGGCAATGGCAATGCAGCCATAAGCCAGCCACATGCGCATATCGGCATTCAACATCACCGAGCTGCTAATCAATGTGCCAGCCAGAATGGTGATAAAGGTAAGTGCCTCTACCCACGCATTGGCATGCAGTAAACGCTCTTGCGTCACGAGCTGAGGGATGATGGAGTATTTCACCGGACCAAAGAGGGCGGACTGAACGCCCATACAACATAAAAGCACGAGTAGTAGGTTTAAATTGAGCGTGTAAAAGGCGTATGCCGCGCATAGCATGATGAGCACTTCGCTGCGCTTTAACCAGCGAATGAGCAGGGCATGGTCAAACCGGTCAGCCAGCCTGCCTGCCGTTGCGGATAGTAAAAAGAACGGGAAGACAAATAAAGCTGAGCAAGCCGCAATATACATGGGCGCTGCATCGCCAAGTTGCGCACCACAATAAAAGGCGATCAACATAATCAACCCGTTGCGAAACAGATTATCATTCAGCGCGCCCAGCGCCTGTGTCAGCAGAAAAGCCCGAAAGCCGAGTGAGAAAGAAGGCGAAGTCATGGTGACATCAAAGTGCGCTTCAGATCATCATATTCTTTGCGCGTAATCGGACCACGTAGCCGCCAGATAATTTCATTATTCTGATCAACCACAATCGTCTCGGGCAGACCGTTCACGCCAAGGGCTGCAGCAAGCTTGCCACGGCTATCCAGCTGAATTGAGCGGTACGGGTTGCCATGATCTTCTAAAAATTTCTCAAGCTTGGTAAGGTTTTTATCCCACGCAATCCCAAGCACAGGCTGACCACTCACCTTGGCAATCAAATCCAAATACGGAATCTCTGCAATGCAAGGCGAGCACCACGAAGCGAAGAAATTATAGATTTTAAACTCTGACGTAACCGGCGTATTCTCTATGTAATACGGCAGGCTGATATCAGGGAACTCGCCGCCAAGCTCAAGCGCAGGCTCCTCTAATGGGCGTAAATACAGTAATGCAGTTAGAATAATACATAGGATGAGAAAGACCACAAAGGGCACTTGCCTATGCATTTTAATCATCAGAATTATCCCAGCACTTTACGTGCTTCTTCAATCGCCTGATTTAGCTTGAGCAAGCCTTCTTGATCATCAGCCAATTCTTTTGCCTTACGACGATAAATAATATTGGCATCTTCCAATGAAGCGGTTGGGCCAAGCCCCAGCTCGATCATCCACTCGCTCACCTTACCATCAGAAGCTTCCTTGATGATTTCCTGTGCACTCGCATCAAACGGTTTCATCAGGCGCACAGCACGCATGATGCCCCATTTTTCTAAATTCTTGAATGAGCGAATCGCCAAATGCATCGCATAGATATTGGCTTCAATCAGATACCAGGTATCACTAACGATATGAAAACTCTTATTCTCTAGGCCAATTTTAAGCGCCACTGCCTGATCTTCATCCATCTGCTTGCGCAGGCGAGGGACGTTCAGACGTTCGAAATTACTGAAAATCGTCGCACTATTCGCACCAATCTCATTGATTTCCTGCTCCAGATAGTCCAACGCCTGCTCAACGGTAAGGCCTTGCGGAAAGCCATTATCGTAGCGGCGACTCTTCTGGAACGACAGGCGGAAGCCTTGTGGTACAACCAGCGGTGCGATGTAACTTATTTCTATGCCCATAATCTTGGTAACCTTGCGTGATTATCTTGATAAATCGATGCTAGTCTATGGCAGGCTTGCGCAAATTGGTCAACCTTAAGGTGAAACTTCTGTTGGCGCATCTACGGGAATTTCGGCTGGTACATCCTCTGCCGCATCGTCTTGCTTGTAGCGTTTGACGTTCTCATCAGAATAATGCTGCCAACGACCAGATGCCTTCAATGCATCCACCACAGATGGCGGCATATAGCGTTCATCATGCTTGGCAAGCACCACTTGGGCATCAAGCATACCTAATGATGTAATCTTACCTTGCGCTACCACGCCCTGACCGTCTCTGAATAGGTTTGGCAGATAGCCTTTATAGCGTACTGGCACGGAATTGGTTAAATCCGTAATCACAAACATAACCTCTTTAGGGCCTTTCATCTCGATACTGCCAACTTCTACCAGACCGCCGATGCGGATGATCTTGTCCTTACCTATTTCTGCGGTTTTAAGTTGGGTTGGGGTAAAGAAATAGACCATATGCTGCTTGAAGCTATACATAATCAGCGCAATCGACAGCCCGGTAATAAGCAGGCTGCTCATCAATAGCCACATACGTTGTTTTTTAGGGCTCATCGGTAGCGATCCTTCTCCCCGTCTTCCATTTTCTTCTTATGACGTTTCTTGGCGCTTACGCTGTTGGATATGATAATCGTCAGAATAAATAGGGCAAAAGCATAGGCTAAAAGCACATAGCTATTGTAGTTGACGATTTCGTAGGGCAATTCATATTCCATGGCCCTAGATGTAACTGCTCCTCTTATTTCTGCAAGCAAATTGAGAGAGTGTGTCAAAACTCAACATTTGTGGATTACTTGACATAAAACATCAGGCATTAATAGTTTGATAACCTTTTCGCTCGTATACTGTCCTTGGTTGATGTATCCCTTACCTTGCAGTGGAGTTTCTAAAGATGGACAAAACAACGATGACAGATAAGCGCCCTAATAAAAAACCAGTAGACTGGTACAGTGTTGTTCCAATGGCAATTGGAGTAATTGTTATCATTTTGATGACTCAACTGGTTTTCTAGTAATTTACATTAAACACATTTTCTTTGTGTGAAATAGAAAATTTTCCATTTGCATTTGTGAATTAAAATGCCTATTCAATGGGCATGAATCACTTAGACAGACTTGAAGCGCAGAGTATCTATATATTCCGCGAGGCGTATCACGCTATCAATAAACTGGGTATGCTATGGTCATTCGGTAAAGATTCTACCGTCATGATCTGGCTCGCCAAGAAAGCATTTCTGGGCAAAATCCCGTTTCCACTCATCCATTGCGACACCGAGCTGGAAATGGACGAAGTCTATGCGTATCGCGACCAATACATTAAAGAGTGGGATATCGATTTTCTGGGCCCTATTTGCCCGCCATACGAAGATACCGACCCAACCCTGCCGCACGCCGCACGTGTGGCATCCCGTAAGACATTGGGCCTAAAGAAGGTGCTCGAAGAGCATCAGTTCCAAGGCATTATGTCGGGCATCCGCCGCGATGAAGAGGGTACGCGTGCAAAAGAGCGCTTTTTCTCACCTCGCGGACAAGATGGCCATTGGGATGTGAAAGACCAGCCGCCTGAATTCTGGGATCAATACACCACCGATTTTCCGCCAGAAACCCATGTGCGCATCCACCCGCTGCTGCACTGGACCGAAATTGATATCTGGCGCTATATCCAGCGAGAAAATATTCCAGTGGTACCGCTTTATTATGCCAAGCCATATCACGAGCTAGAAGGCCAAGATTTTGGCGGCAAAATGATGCGCTTCAGATCGCTGGGTGAAAAAGGCATCACTTGGCCGATTGAAAGCGAAGCGGATACGTTAGAGAAAGTCATTGCCGAGCTAGAAGTGACACGCGTATCCGAGCGCTCTGGTCGCCCAATGGGTGCAGATGAAGATGAATCAAGTTTCGAACGTTTGCGCGAAGCTGGGTATATGTAAGATGTCTGATCTCACCTCAATCGAATCAAAGCTGGATGAATTGCTAGAGCTTCAGAAAATGAATGCGCGCAATATCTACACGCTCTATCGCCGCACGACAGCATTAGCGCACATGGTCGAGGCATTATCCGATGGCCAAGAGCCGCGCCTGCCCAAAACCCTGCGTGCAGAAATCGATGCAAGCTTAAGCCCAGAGTATTTCAGTGATCTGGCTGAGCGCGATAAAGATGAATTCACCCGCCGCTATGGTGAGCAGGTATTTGAGATTTTGAAGAAAAAGGGCATTGATTCGATTACCAAAATCGGCGAGTTTGCCCCAACCAAACACGAACAGAGTACGCATTAAAGGTACATTATGCATCTTAATAGATTCGTCACTCTAGGTGGTAAGGCAATAGATTATACTAACGTTATGGCATTCGACTTAGATAACCCGTCCCATGAAACGCTGGAAATTACAGAAGTGGATTCTGGGGAAGCTGTTGTAATGGATAAAGGGGTGGTCCGCTCCGAAGAATTCATGTCATGCAACATGTATATTCTAAAGAATCTTGAGACAGGGAAAGTGCTATTCATGCATAATTATCTGGGCGCACCGGATGAATTCAAACGCCATAAAGAAACAACGGATTCTTATTTTCTGCATAAAGGCAAACCGACACACGGTATCAGTGTAGGCCAAGCGCCGATACTAAAAGCTTTTCTGAAAGAAAAGGGAGAGAAAGTTGCATTCTCCGCTTACAAAGCTGATCACGGTTGGTCTGAAGCGGCTGGCGTAAACGGTGGATCAGATGATGGTGGTATTAGTCAATTTCTTCAATCAAAAGGCGTGAAAACATACCGTCATTCTATCGATTACTTTGAAGATTTGTACCCAACCTTATCATCCAAAGGATTTCATTCTGAATATGATGTTGAAGCGGATCGACTAAAACTATCATTAGCAGAGACGATTGAGGGGGACGTGTCAAAGGGTGAGTCCATCTTTTCGCATACATTCCTTCCCGCCGATCATACTGGAAATTTGTATGACGAAGCATTGTTTGATGATCTATCAAAATACAAAATGCCTGATCGCATGAGTGCGCTTGGACGAATTGCATCTTTTGTTACATCTGGCACGAATACACGCTAAAAAGACTCTGAAAGAAGAGAAATAGGTATAACATGACTCAAGCAGCCCTATCCGCAGAACCGCTGGTCGCGCAAGATCAAGCGAAAGCGCAAATGAACATCGTGATTGTCGGTCATGTCGATCATGGTAAATCCACGCTTGTGGGCCGTTTGCTGCACGATACCGATGCGCTGCCAGATGGTAAGCTAGAGCAAATCAAGCAAAGCTGCGATAAGCGCGGCATGCCGTTTGAATGGGCATTCCTGATGGATGCGTTGCAAGCTGAACGCGACCAAAACGTCACCATCGATACCAGCCAGATCTGGTTCTCATCTGCCATTCGTCGCTATTGTATTATCGATGCGCCGGGCCACCGCGAATTTTTGAAAAATATGATCACCGGTGCCGCTGCTGCTGAAGCCGCACTATTGCTGATCGATGCGAATGAAGGCATTAAAGAGCAATCCAAGCGCCATGCCTATTTGCTTTACTTGCTAGGTATTCGCCAAGTAGCGGTCGTCATCAACAAGATGGATTTGGTCGATTACTCGGAAGAGACATACAACCAATTGGTTGCGGACTATACCGCCTATCTAAAAGATTTAGGCATCGAGCCTAAGGCTTTCATCCCGATCTCAGCGCGCGAAGGTGATAACATCGCAAGCGCATCAAGTAATACGCCGTGGTATAAAGGCGAGACCATCCTGCAAACGCTCGATAGCTTCGAGACAGCGGCAGTTGCAGAAAATCAGCCGCTACGTTTCGGGGTTCAAGATGTCTACCGCTTTGATCGCCGCCGCATTATCGCAGGCCGCATTGAAAGCGGGAGCTTAAAAGTTGGTGACACCTTGCTCTTCTCACCCGCTAATGAAAGCGCCAAAGTCAAATCAATCGAGGTTTGGCCCGAAGACCGCCAACAACCGACAGAGGCTGGGGTAGGCGAGTCGGTCGGCATCACACTCGATGAACAAATCTTTGTCGAACGCGGCATGATCGCGAGCCACTTAGAAGACGCGCCACAGGTGACGAGTACCTTCGCGGCGAATCTCTTCTGGTTGCATGATAAGCCACTCGAGATCGGCATGCGCTATCGTCTGAAGCTCGGCACAGCCGAATTCCGATGCGAGGTGAAACAGATCATTCAGGTGCTCGACACTGGTTCGCTCAGCCATTCAGAGTCAAAGCAGGTCGAAAAACACCAAGTCGCTGAAGTGCTGTTTCAGGTGAAGGGGCTGATGGTCTTTGATGATCCGCAAGTGCTACCAAAAACCGGACGCTTTGTGTTGTTCGATGAATATGCTGTTGCTGGTGGCGGTATTGTAACCGTTCCAGAAGGTCAGCATGAGCAGCGCAAAGACGTGAAATCCGAGAATCTGGTCTCGGTTGATTACTCCATCACCACGCAACAACGTGCAGCCATCAATGGCCATCGTGGCGGGGTGCTATGGTTTACCGGCCTGTCTGGTTCGGGTAAATCAACCTTGGCAAAAGAGCTGCAAAAGCGCCTATTCGCCAAAGGGTTTCAAGTATACGTGCTCGATGGCGATAATGTCCGCCAGGGCTTATGTTCTGATCTGGGCTTCTCAGCCGATGATCGCGGCGAGAATATACGCCGAATCGGCGAGGTGGCAGCCCTATTCGCCGATGCCGGTATTATCGTAATTACGGCCTTCATTTCGCCTTACGCCGAAGATCGCCGCCGTGCGCGCGCCATGACCCAACATTACTTCAATACGGTCTATATCAAGGCCGATGTCGAGACCTGTGAAGGCAGAGATGTCAAAGGCTTATACGCCAAAGCGCGTGCTGGAGAGATCAAAGGCTTCACGGGTATTGATGATCCGTATGAAGAGCCAGATGCTCCCGATCTGGTGATTGATACCCAGAATAACGATATTCAAAGCTGTATTACCCAGCTTCTTGAATATGTTGAAGAAAATTTCGTCCGTGAAATTGAAGAGAATGAAGAGCAGGCCAGCTACGCGATTTAACGCGTAAATCTGCGTTTTATTGGCCTTTATTCTGCTTTTATTTACCCCAAAATCATGCTTTACTGTGCTGCAACAACAAAGCACGCGGCTAATGGCCTATAAATTAAGCTTTTTTTAATTTGTTTGGTCTAGGCTAAAATAAAAGAAAGCGTGTTAACTAACAAAGGCTGCCAAAAACATGAAGCGCATGTTGACAGGGTTTTCCCGTGGTGGGGACAATGACAACGAAGAATCGTCTGACGAAGGCGCACCGTTGCTGTCACCGGCTATGTCTAACCATTACCAAAATGATTCAGGCGAAAATGGCAACGGCTCCGTGCCGAGCTTTTTGCAACCGTATCATGGCAGCATTGGCGATATCACCAAGCAATATAAAGAACAGCAAGCAGCAGAAGCGCAAAGCAAGCCCGCCGATCCTGCAATGTATGAGCCTGTTTCAAATGTAAATGGTATTCAGCACTCTCATAATCCACTCCAACAGAATCAAGCCGAACATCATGCCAATGGGCACGAGCCAAATGGTGTGCACGCTAATGGTGCGAGTCACGAACAGTCGCAGCAACCAATGGGGCGCCCGATTGTACAAGATGGTGCGAGTGATCAGGAGGCTGCCGAACAGCAATCTGGCATTCAGCCGCATGAACAGCAGGCGGTGAATGGTTTACAAAATACGGCACCTCTGCCGCGTCCAACGGTAGAGCAGGAGCCTGAGCCAGAAGCCCAACAACAGCCAGACCCAATGCAGGAAATTACGGCCGCGCCAGAGCCACAATCAGAATCACAACCAGAACCGCAGCCTGAGCCTCAACCAGAGCCAGAGCCGGTCATGCAGCAGCCACAACAGCCGCAACAACCCATTGACCCGTTGCAGTCAGATGTGTCGATTGCACAAGCGCAAGAGCACGATGTCACGCCGCGCCAACCGGTCTTGTCTCAGGATATACAAGAGCCTGCTCCGCAACCACAGCCAGAGCCAGTGCCTCAACCGCAAGCTGAACCGCAACCGCAAGACGAGCAACCAAAACAGCCGGTTGAATATCAGGTCGCACAACCTGCGCCTGATGTAGCAGCAGGTGGCCCACAATCACATGCGGCCAAGCAAATCGTGCAAGAGCACAAACCAAAAGAAACCAAGAAAATGCGTATTGGTGACAAGCTCGTCGCCTTAGGTCTGGTCTCAGAAGATCAGCTACAAATCGCACTACAAGAACAGCGTCAGAGTAAGAAGCTGCTCGGTGCCGTCATGGTCGATATGGGCTTTGTGACCGAATCGGCGCTTGGTGAAGTATTGGCAGAATCTGCGGGTGCAAAAACCTTCGATGCATCAGCGACCATGCTCGATCCGATTTTGCTTAAGCTGATGCCAAAAGACATTTGTATGCGTCATAAAATCATTCCGATTTCGCAGGAATCAGACAGCTCGATCAATCTGGCAATGTCTGATGTGCATGACGTGCTCGCGATTGACCAAGCGCGCCGCTATTTACCAAAAGGCGCGAATATCAATCCGCTCTTCTGTGCGGAAGGTAAGGTCATCGAGCTGATCACCGAATATTATCAGTACGAACTTTCGATTGATGGCATTTTAAAAGAAATTGAAACCGGTATCCGCGATAATAACCAACTGGATGGCCGCCAAGAAGGTTACGTCAACCCAACGGTACGTCTGGTAAATGCGTTGCTCGTCGATGCGATCAAGCAAGACGCATCGGACATCCACTTCGAGCCGGAAGGCACCTTCCTGCGCCTGCGTTATCGTATCGATGGTAAGCTACAACAGATTCGTTCATTCCACCGCGATTATTGGGCCGCGATGTGTACCCGTATGAAAATCATGTCGGGCATGAATATTGCCGAATCGCGTAACCCGCAAGATGGTCGTATCGCCTTCAAAGCGCTTGGTCGCGACATCGATTTCCGTGTCGCAACACAGCCAACCGTGCATGGCGAGAATGTCGTGCTCCGTATTTTGGATAAATCAAAAGCCCTGATGCCGCTGAACAATCTTGGCTTCTCCGATCACAATTATAATCTGCTAAAACGTTGTCTGAAGCGCCCTGAAGGGATTATCATTGTTACCGGTCCGACGGGTTCTGGTAAAACCACCACGCTTTACTCAATGCTGGCAGAGCTAAACTCGATTGATGTGAATATCATGACACTCGAAGATCCGGTGGAATATCAATTGCCGCTGATTCGCCAAACCAACGTGCGTGAAGGATCGGTCGATTTCAATAGCGGTATTAAATCACTGATGCGCCAAGACCCCGACATTATCTTCGTGGGTGAGGTGCGCGATGAAGACACCGCGCTCATGTCGGTACGCGCCGCACTCACTGGTCACCAGGTATTCACCACGCTACACACGAACGACGCGCTCGGCGCGATTCCACGTCTCGGTGATATTGGTGTGCCGGCTCACTTGCTTGCAGGCTCACTCATTGCGTCTATTGCGCAACGTTTGGCACGCAAACTCTGCATGAATTGTAAAACAGAAACACAAGCCACCGAAGAAGAATGCAAGATTCTTGGTGTTGATCCAAATAATCCACCAACCATCTATGAAGCCAAAGGCTGCGAAATGTGTAATAAAGGCTATAAAGGCCGAACCGCATTGATCGAGATTTTGCGCATGGATGAAGGCATGGATGAGCTAATCTCTACCCACGCCACACGTAACCACATGATGGAATACGCTCTTGAGAACGGATTTATCCCTATGGTTCAAGATGGTATATCAAAAGTGCTGGCCGGCGATATTGATGTTAAAGAATTGATTCGTACGGTGGACCTGACCGATCGATTGTAATATACTGCGCGTACTCGGCAAAAATAACCTAATAACAAAAAACTATTCCAGCAGGGGGCTTCTTGCACAAAGGAGACAGGGAATATGCCGTCTTATACGTACTCTGCCATCAATGAAGGTGGTCGTACCATGCGTGGTACCATTGCTGCAGAGAATGATATCGACCTTGAGTCTCGCCTGAAAGAAATCGGGCTGGACCTTGTTGACTTCCGTATCAAGAAAGAACGCAAAGCCGGTTTCGGCTCGAAAGTCCGTGATAAAGATTTAATCCTCATGTGTATGCACCTGGAGCAGCTCGATAGAGCCGGGGTGCCAATCCACGAAGCACTATCAGATGTGCGTGATGCTACCGACTCGCTGAAACTGCGCGATGTCATGGCCGATATTGTAGAGCGTGTGAAGGTGGGGATGCCGCTTTCTAAAGCAATGGGGCGCTATCCAAAGATTTTCAGTAACGTCTTTATTGGTCTGGTGCAGGCAGGTGAAACCAACGGTAACATGACCGAGTCGTTCATGCATATGACCAACCATATGAAATGGACCGCAGAGCTGAAACGTAAAGTGCGCAAAGCGACCATGTACCCTGTGGTGCTTCTGGTGGTGATGTCACTTGTAATCGCGGTGCTCATGGTCGCTGTTGTACCCAAGCTGATTGAATTCATTGTCGATCAGGGCTTCGCTATTCCACCGCATACCGCCGCGCTGATCTGGACATCTGCGTTGTTTGAGCAATATTGGTACTTAATATTGGGGATGCCGGTTATCGGCTTCATTGTGCTCAGGATATTATACGCCACCAATGCGTCGGTCGCCTTCTTCTTTGACGGGTTGTTTTTAAAGCTACCGGTCATTGGTCCGACCATTGTCAAAATCAACCTCGCGCGTTTCACGCACTTTTTCTCGATCATGTTTAAAAGCGGTATCGATATCATCGAGGCGCTCGAAGCTGCTAAGCATGTCGTCAATAACCGCGTGCTCGCCGAAGCGATTGAAACCGCCATGCGCTCGGTCACAGAGGGTAACTCGTTGACCGCATCGCTTAGCATGTCGAACCATTTTCCAACGCTCGTGATTCGTATGTTCAAAGTCGGAGAGGACTCCGGTAACATGAATGACGCGTTGGAGAACATCAACTTTTTCTACCACCGTGAAGTGAACGACTCGGTCGATACCATGGTCGGTATGATTCAACCAACACTGACGGCTGTGATGGGCCTGCTTATTTTCTGGGTTATTGCAGCAGTCTTTGGCCCTCTCTATCAATCTTTCGAAAACATGAATCTCTAGCGCGTGCAGTTACCTAAATCATTACAAAAAGACCCCGAAGAAGAGGCGATGCCGGATCCGCTAGCGAGCGAGCCGAAACGCAAGAGGCGTGGCGGTGGCAGTGGTGGTGACGCCTTGGTGAAATTCAAGGAGAAGGCAGAGGGGCTGTTAGGGCGCTTCTCTACGCCCAAGAAGCGCTTCATTTTGATGATTGGTGATGAAGGCGCGATCATGGTGTTGATGTCGGCAGGCCGTGTCACCAAGCGACTATTTGCGGCCAGCCCAATGCCAGAGCATACCGCCGAGATCGCCGAGCTGATGGAGCAAAATCCGGGCGTTCCCGTGACGTTCCTCATCGATATGATGGACCAATCCTATGTGCGCCACTCGCTACCGCCTGTCAGTCGCCTAAGTATTGGAAAACTTGTAAAGCGCCGCCTAGAGCGCGACTTCTCACCAGATGACGTCACCGGCGCATACCTACTAGGCCGCGACAAAGACAATCGAAATGAGTGGAATTATTTACTTATCTCGCTCGCCAATTCAGTCTCGCTTCAGCAATGGCTAGATTTGGTGATGGAGCTTCCAAACCGTTTCACCGGCATCCATTTGGTGCCACTCGAAGCGCAAACCTTTATCCGTGAAATCTCCAACCGAGTTGATAAGCCAAGAGACACAGATGAAGCGCAATGGAAATTGCTGGTCGCGCACGATAAGGTCAGTGGCTTTAGACAAATTGTACTCAAAGACGATGTGCTCGTCTTCACCCGACTCACACAGGCAGGCGATGTAACAGCAGGCTCAATTGCTGGCAATATCGAGCAGGAAATTCTCAACACCATCGAATATCTGCGTCGACTATCCTTCCAAGATTCAGCGGGGCTAGAGCTTTATGTCGTGGCATCAGAAGATGTGTGCCGCGAACTATCAGATAGTAAATTGGGCGTTTCTTATATGAAATGTCTAAGCCCGTTTGAAATCTCTGAGATGCTCGATCTGCAAGATGCCGCTCTCACAGGTGATCGTTTTGCTGATGTAGTGCTCGCCGCTCGCTTTGCGAAAGCCGCCGCACCGGCCATTCGCCTAATGCCAAGCTTTGCCGTTAAGCTCACCTACATGTATCAAGGGCAGCTTGCCTTACGTGCATTATTGGCGCTCAGCTTGATTTGGGGCGGTCTGGCTATTTCAGAAGATATGGTCGCGGCTGGCAGTGTGCAAACCGACCTCGATGCGCAAAATGCCCAGCTACGCTCTGCACGTCAGCGCGTAACAACGGCAGAAGATCGATTAGGAAGCCTAGGGGAAGACCAAGGCGATGTGCTGAATATTGCGACCCTTTATCGCGGCACATTAAAGAGCAAACCATTGCCGTTAGAGCCAATTCTACGACTCGTTCAGATCACATCGCCAACCCATTACATCGAAGATTTCAAATGGGATGTGCAAGTCGTTGATCCGCGCACCAGTCGCAATCAATCTAGCCATGATGAAGAAGAAAAAGAGCCAATCAATTTTGCATTCAGCGTGCGCTTTGAAGGACATGAGCTGGACCGCAAAGTGTTCATCGAAATGGCGAATACCTATCTGGACCGCCTAGAAGGCCAGTTTAATGACTATGAAGTCGCGCATGATCCATTACCAGGTGTTGCCGCGCGCGAAGAAAATTTAGTGCTCAACTTTGATGATGAAGGGCTAGAGCAAGACCGCTTAGAAGAAAACCAAGCAGTGTTGCGTGTCCGTATTAAAGGGCCAATCAAGCAAGAAAAAGAAAAGATTGAGGGGCAGGAGTAACGATGCGCAAATTTGAATATCAGAAAAAACGCCTGACTATCGAAGCCATTATTGTGGGGGTATTGGTCGTTGCGATTTTGATAGGCGTGTTTGTCGTCTCTGACCTGCATCAGTCACGCAAAGACGATTTGCGCGCCGCACGCAGACAAACGCAGCAGCTAGAAAATAAAGCCACCGAATATGAAGAGCAGATCAATGTAGCAGGGGTATCCACCCAAATTTATGACGAGCTGTCATTCCGTAAAGCCAGCATGAACTTTATGGTCGATCGCAATATTCTGCGCGAAAAATTAGCGGCGTTAAAAGAACGTTTCCGCATGAATCATTTAAGCGTCGAAGCGTCGCCGGAAAGCAATTACCAAAATAAAGAGCTGGATGCGCTGGGCGTTACCGCAAAGCAAAGCTTGATTGAGCTGAATTTCGGCGCCATGTCAGATGTGCATGTCTTCTCATTTGTGCGCGCGCTATCCTATGAAATGCCGGGATTAGTACGACCTGTGCTGTTCGAGATGCGACGCGACCAGCCGCTCAACAACCAAAATCTGCGCCTGATTAAAGCGGGACAGTCACCGCAAATGGTATCAGGTGAATTCCAGTTCATGTGGTATGGTTTCAGCCCAGACGAAAAGGAGACCAATGCTCCTTAGACGCTACATATTCCTGATTCTTATCACGATCGTTACGGCATTCATTGCTTTGCCGAAGCAGGCGTCGTTTGCGCAGGAATTAGCTGGGCTGCCACCAGCAAATGGTATTACCACGCCTAAGGAAATGATCTCTATGGGTGACTTCCAAGGCTCTATTATGTACCCGCCGAAAAAGATCGATACCTTACGTACGATTCTCGATGCTTACGAGCGCACCGGGATTGAAGTGCCACTAGAAGAAGAGGTGTTGGAAGAGGATGATGATCTGCTTGCAGACTTGCTCGAAGCACCAACGGTAGAAGAGCAGGAAATCGAAGCGCCATTGCCAAATATCTATGTTGGCACGGTCATCTATCGTGGGGCGGGTAATTGGTCGATTTGGGTCAATCGCAAGCGCATTAATTCTAGCAAGCCTGAACGGGATCTAGGCACGCATGGTAGCGTACAGATTATGTCAGTCAGCAGTAATCTGGTGACCATCATCTGGAAACCTTATGATATGAGACGTGCCGCGAGCTTATGGCGTGAGCGCGAAGAGCTGCACAATAACGCCATGCGCCATCGACGCGCACAGCAAGTGCAGGTCGATTTCGACCCAGATAAAAAGCAATTCGTCATGACGCTCCGCCCAAATCAAACCTTTGTCGGCGAGAGTATGGAGATCATAGAGGGGCGTATTTTAGGGCCAGAGCCTGCCGATATTGGCGGTATTATTTCTGTTACAGATGAAAATGGTGTGACACGCCGAAGCGGTGCGAACTCAGACCAAAGAGTCGATCCTGATAGCACGCGCCGTGACGCGCTATTTGAGGGCACGAACGACATGTTCGAAAGTGAAAAAGATTCGACACGTCGCCTAATGGATAAATTGGTTGAAGAGAATAAAAAGCTTGATCGTGTGGTGCCGGTAAATCGCCGCAATGCGCCGCAATGGACAGACCCTCAGGGCAATAGAACACAGCCTGTACCGCAAGGCCGCACCACCGATAATATCAATGATCATGTCGATGATGGAGATTTGCCATAATGTCAGCTGCACAAGAAAATGAAGTGAGCAATGATTCGGTCCTGAATATTCAAAGTGTCAGTAAAGCATATGGCAAAAAGCAAGTGCTGGATGACATCACCCTCGAGGTGCATCAGGGCGAAATTCTAGGGCTCATTGGCCTGAATGGTATGGGCAAGACCACCATGATCAAAGGCATCCTTGATCTATGCGATATGGATGCGGGCGACATCACGATTTCAGGCATGAGTACGGCAAAAGTCGCCTCGCGCAAAAACCTCTCCTACCTGCCGGAAAAATTCACCCCATCGAAATATTTGTATGGGCACGAATATTTGAAGCTAGCGCTTTCTTATTACGGTAAAGAGCTGGACTTAGAATTAGCAAAAACCATGGCAAAAGATTTGGCGCTCGACCCCGAAGCTCTCGACCGTAAGGTTGGTGGCTATTCAAAAGGTATGGGGCAGAAGCTAGGGCTTGTGGGCGCGTTCTTGGTAGATCAGGAAATGCTGATACTGGATGAGCCAATGAGCGGGCTAGACCCACAAGCGCGCATTCACCTAAAACGTATGCTCACCCGCATGCGCGAAGAAGGTAAAAGCATCTTTTTCAGCTCGCACATCTTATCTGACATTGATGAAATCTGTGACCGCATTGCGATTCTGCATGACACGAAACTGATTTTCGTCGGCACACCAAAAGACTTCAAAACATCTCAAGAGACCCCATCTCTCGAAGAAGCATTCCTCAAGGCGATAGGCGACGTTTAAGCTAGAATTGCTCGTTATCCGGTAGAGGTTTGTCCTGAGCCTCAGCTTCCGGCTCAGGCGCTGGCTTGGCATCGGGCTTTAATGCACCGGCCTTCACCTTCATAGAGGTGCTTTTCTGGGTCATACGTAGCTTTAAATTCGCCACATTATCAGCCTCGGCAATCGCGACCTGATCGCTAATAATGCCCTGCTCGAACAAATCAAACAGGCATTGATCAAAGGTCTGCATGCCTTCTTCGTTGCTGCGCTCCATGAGTGGCTTAATCTCGTTGATCTTGCCCTCTTCAATAAGCGAACGGATCAGCCCGTTATTCAGCATAATCTCGCATGCCAGTGTGCGTGTGCCTTCCTGGTTAATCACCAAGCGCTGAGCGACAATACCGCGCAGATTAAGCGATAGATTCAGTCGCACCTGCGCTTGCTTTTCTTCGGGGAAGAAACTCAAAATACGCTCAATCGTTTGGTTGGCATTATTCGCATGCAGCGTCGCGACGCATAAATGCCCCGTCTCAGCAAAATTAAGCGCATGCTCCATCGTTTCACGATCACGGATTTCACCGATCAACACCACGTCAGGCCGTTGGCGTAGTACATTCTTGAGTGCAATACCAAACGAGAAAGTATCAATGCCGACATCGCGCTGAGAGACAATACAGCCATTATGCTCATGGATGAATTCAATCGGGTCTTCAATTGTCATGATATGACCGCCGCCATTAGCATTTCGATGGTCGATCATCGCGGCAAGCGAAGTCGATTTACCCGAACCGGTGGTGCCGACCACTAAAATCAAGCCACGGCGAATCATAATCAGATCAGAATAGATTTTGGGTAGCCCAAGCTCCTCTATTGTGGGCACTTGCGTCGCAATGCGGCGCAGCACAAGGGCAGGGCATTGCTGCTGCTGATACACATTGATACGGAAGCGCGCTTCATCACGCCATTTAATCGATGTGTTCAGCTCCAGCGTGCTTTCATATTCATCCATCAGCTCTTCATCGAGCAGTTCTTTCAAGATAGATTCGATCTCCTCGCGCGCCATATTTTCTGGGCGCAGCGGCTGAATAAAATCGGTCTTGCGAAGACATGGTGGGCAGTTTTGCGTGATGTATAAATCCGAAGCTTCGTAATAGACCACCTGCTCAAGCATCGGGTCTAGAATGGGCATACTCACTTAGAAAGACTCCGGTTGCTGCGACTGTTTGCGTTGAGCGTTACCTTTATTCGGTGACTCGTCATCCTCGGTATTCATGATCAATTCACGCACGAGGTCTTCGCTGATCTTCTCTTCCTGCATCAGGCGATACAGCGAATCACGCATGGTACACATACCCATCTTTTGGCCCATCTGCATCATCGAATAAATCTGTGGCACCTTACCTTCGCGAATCAGGTTACGAATCGCAGGCGTGCCCAGCAAAATCTCATGTGCTGCCACGCGACCATTGCCGTCTTTGCGCTTAATCAACGTTTGCGAGACAATCGCTTCCAAAGAGACAGAAAGCATAGCGCGCACCATCTCTTTGTCATTCGCAGGGAATACATCGATGATACGGTCAATGGTTTTTGGTGCCGAGTTGGTGTGCAGCGTACCCATCACTAAGTGACCAGTCTCAGCGGCGGTCATCGCCAAATGAATGGTTTCCAAATCGCGCATCTCACCCACTAAAATCACATCCGGGTCTTCACGCAATGCGCTCTTTAGTGCGCGGGCAAAGGATTTGGTGTTTGAGCCAACTTCGCGCTGATTCAGCAATGACTTCTTAGATTCATGGACAAATTCAACCGGGTCTTCAATCGTCAGAATATGACGTGCACTTTTCGCATTGATATGATCGACCATAGCGGCCAGCGTCGTCGACTTACCCGAACCGGTCGGGCCAGTCACCAGAATCAGACCTTTATGCAGATCACACAGATCATACAGCACCTTCGGTGCTTCAATTTCCTCTAATGATAGCACGGAAGTGGGAATCGTACGGAAGACAGCAGCAGGGCCGTTAATCGTGTTGAACGCATTCACACGGAATCGCATATCTTCGCCAAACGAGATCGAGAAATCGATTTCCGATTCGCGCTCATACTCGCTGCGCTGAAAATCGCTCATGATCGCATAAAGCATTTGTTTCAGCATATCGGTGGTAAGGGGCGGCGCCTGAATCGGCAGCATCTCGCCATGTACACGCATGATCGGCGGATTATCGACAGATAAATGCAAATCGGATGCACCGTTCTTGACAGTCGAGATTAGCAGATCAGTGATTTCCACGCGTGCCTCCCAAGGCTATTCTTATCCTTATTAACTACCTTCTGAGGCGATGTAGCGCAAGCGTTCTTCGATATTTTCAGGGGAAGCAGGAAGCGATTCTCCTTTGCGTGATGCAGAGAGCAATTCGCGGTATAGGGTAGCGGCATCCTCGCTTTTACCGTGTTTATCGAGCATAATCGCGAGGTTATACTTATAGACGACGTTATCAGGCTCTAGACGCAGCGCACGTACCATTTTCTTACGCGCCATGCTCGGCTGACCTAAACTGTCATAAATAATCGCCAATTGCGCTGGAATAGGCGAGAAATCAGGGTTCTGACGTTCTAGGCGCTCCAACTCACGCAAGGCTTCGACTTCCGATTCCTCAGAGACCAGAACGAGGAAGTTATTGAGTGCTTCACGATGTTCCGGATTGATACGCAAAAGCTTGCCGTAATTAGGCAGAGCGGCGCGCAAATCACCCATACGGTGATAGGTGGTTGCCAACCCGAACAGCGCATCTTGGTTGCGAGGCGCTTTCTTGATAATGCCGTTATAGATGCTGATTGCGGCCTGTGACTGCCCTGCAATCAAGGCTTCATAGGCTTTCTCTAATTCAATCTCAGGGTCATACCCCGCTTTGCCATCACGCGCTTTCATGGCGCGGTCGTAATCCTGCGTCTCTTCTTCAATCTCAGAGGCGACATCGCGGTCAAAGCGATCAATGCCGTAACGGCGGATCGGCGGACTCTTTTTGCGCGCATTTTTATGCGGCAAACTATTTAAAATTTGCATCGTCTCTGATGACAGACGAGGGGCAGCGTTAAAACGTGGCCTTACAGCGGGTGCATAAGGGTAAGCGCCATAACCACGCGATTGCTGAGGCGCCGGTGCGCCACCAGGATATTGCGGATTAAACGGGCGCTGTGCCACAGGAGGCGCATCATAACCCCCTGCACCGCCCGGATAGGCAGGGGCATAGCCCGGTGCTTGGCGAGGCTGATAATTGCCCTGCATCTGGTCATATTCATCAAAGGCCCCCATAGGAGGCTGACCACCGGAATAACCAAATTGCTGATCGGGCATTTGCTCATCGCGGTAATAATCCGAATTGCGATAGGTATCTTCTGGTGTTGGCAAATAATCATCTGGTTCAGGCGGCTGATAGCCAGCACGCGAACGCTCTAGATCACGGAAATATTGTTCCTGATAGCGTGGGTCTTCGCCACCATAAAAACGCGATGCATCAAATTGCGGCGGACGGCCAGAGCGTGGATCATAGCCTTGCTGGTCGCTATATCCTTGCTGCTGCGGCGCTTGGTCATATTCATAATAGCCGTCAAATGCCTCTTGCGGCATTGGGCTAAAACGCGGCTGCGTTGGCGCACGATAGGTTTGCGGATACTGATCTTGCGGATATTGGCTGCGATCAAACGCAATGCCGCGATCTGTCTCGAATGTATTGTATGGGCGGAATACTGGCATTTCATCCTGCGGTACGGGATACGCATAATTGCGCTCATAAACCGGATATTCAGCCATGGTTTCAGTAAATTCCATCGCGGTATTAGGTGGCATAGGTGTCATATAGCCAGAGCGTGGACTGCGATAGGAACGCTGCGGCTGCATGCCCGGAAACTGGAATGTCATATCATCGGAATAGCCGCCATTATACGGATCTCGCCGATTTTGAGGAGGTGGATAGCCCTGCTGCCGTCCGTAATAATCGGACATGCGTTCATCTGCGACTTGTCTGTAACCACCGGAATAACCACCATATTGAGAGGCCGGATGAGGGTAGTATTCGCGGTCATCAACGATTGCAAGAGATGGGAGTGGCAGAGTGAGTGAAACGATCGCTGATACAGTGCATAGCGCTGTGCAAGTCACAAGGGTGCGTTTAAATGCGTTCATTAAGGCGTTTCCAGCTCTCACTCTTATATAGATAAAAGCAAAAATTTCCTAGTTGGTTAAACTATATTTGGTTGCCTGTGAATAAACGACGACTATATGTAGTTCTCTTGTGCGTTCTTTTAGCCAAATTAATTGGCATACCCATTGCATATCATAAAGCGCATGCAATTACGAACCTACAGTCTCTTCGTGTGGATGATCATGCTTTTAGCATGGGTCACCGCCAGCAACTCACACGCGATGCCAACCGGCACGAACACCTTCTTTCCGCTCAATCAAAAGGCGATGAAAAGCCGTATTGTTAAGGCTGAGCCTTATGAATCTAAGAAGGTAGAAGTGACCCCACTTAAAGCCACGGGCTTTATGCCGCTCAACCGTTCCCATATGAAGGGCCTGAGTGCACCCAAAGCAGTCGCACGTTTTCGCGAGAGCAACGCCAAGAAGAGTAAACGTCTAAGAGATCGCGGTATTGAAACCGATGAGAATGAAGAAACCGAAACCGCCGGTCGTTTCGTTAATTCCGATCAGATGGTTTTAGAGCTATTCGGTAAAGAGCAGGTCGAAGACGAACACCCATTCGCCCATGCAGTCAAAGGGCTAGAACATCGCTGGCCGATTTCCGGTGCGATCAGACAGCGCATCTCATCCGAATTTGGAGAGCGCGCAGACCCATTTACCGGACTGAAAGATTTCCATGAAGGAGTCGATATCGCTGCTGAGCGTGGCACACCTGTCAGATCATCTGCGAAAGGGCGCGTGATTGGAGTCGGCAAACATGTGCGCTTGGGTAATTACGTCAAAGTCGATCACGGTGGTGGCATCACCACGCAATATGGTCACTTAAAAGATATCCATGTCAAAGGCGGACAAGAGGTGAGGGCAGGACAAAAAGTGGGAACGGTCGGATCAACGGGCCGCTCCACTGGTCCACACTTGGATTACTCGCTCCGCATCGATGGCAAACCGGTTGATCCGCTCACACGATTACAAATCCCAGCGAAACTAAAATCAGTAGCCTTCTCTTCTATCATCCCCTAAATAGCGGGTATGGGAATTTACAAAGCGCTTACGCCACTTATCTATAAGTTAGATACGGAACAAGCCCATTGGCTTGGAGTGTTGGCGCTGGCCTCGGGCATGTATCCTAAAACCCCATCACCTGATGATGCCCGTCTAAAGCAAACCATCTGCAATATCGATTTTCCAAACCCTGTCGGACTGGCTGCAGGCTTCGATAAGAATGCCGAGACGCTGTGGCACATTCATAAATATGGTTTTGGTTTTGTCGAATGCGGCACCGTCACACCTATGGCACAAGGCGGCAATAAAAAGCCGCGCCTATTTAGATTGCCAGAGCATGAAGCCGTCATCAACCGGCTTGGCTTTAATAATAAAGGTGTGAAAGCCTTCACCAAAAAACTCAAAAACCGCAAAGCAGGTGACGGCATTGTCGGTGCGAATATCGGCAAGAATAAAATTACCGACGATGCAATCGAAGATTATGTAACCTGTGCTAAAGAGGTCTATAACCACGCCGATTACATTACCATCAATATCTCATCGCCCAATACTTCGGGCCTGCGCGATTTGCAAAATTGCGACTCGCTGGGTGGCTTGGTCAAAGCAGTCTTTAAAGTGCGCGAAAAGAAAGTACGCTACGATCAGCCCTATAAGCCGATCTTTGTCAAAATCGCCCCCGACCTAGAAGAAGTGCAAAAAGAAGGCATTGCGACGCTGGCAAAAGAGATGAAATTTGACGGGCTGATTATTGGTAACACCACCGTATCACGCCCCATCTTCGATGAAACACCAGAGCATCTAAAAGAAGGGGGGCTATCTGGCAAACCTCTCATGCCACTGGCTACGCAAACCTTACGCGATATGTATAAGCTCACCAATGGCAGCATTCCACTGATTGGCGTGGGCGGCATTGCATCAGCAGAAGATGCTTATGCCAAAATCAAAGCAGGTGCATCGCTCGTGCAGCTCTATACCGCATTGGTATTCCAAGGGGTGGAGTTGGCGAGCCAAATCAATGAAGGCTTGTTAGAATTGCTTGAGAAAGACGGACTCAAGCATATTAAATTTGCAGTAGGTGCAGAAGCCTAAGCGGCATTCAAATGCGTTTGTAAGAATGCAATCGCGGTTTGCAGCCCTTCCATATCAATACCATGCCCAAGGCCCGGCCTCGCATGTGATTCCACACTAAAGCCATTTTCTTGCAATGCTTGCTCAGACATGCCCATTGCTGCAAATGGCACCACTTCATCGGCATCACCATGAATCAGACAGATCGGAGATTTAGACTGAGCTTCACTCGCCAGATATTGTGGGCCTACCAGTCCGCCAGAAAAACCAACTACAGCCGCAATCGGATCAGGACGGCGACACAACGCATGCAACGCCATCATGGTGCCTTGAGAGAATCCAACCACGGCAATATTCTCAGAAGTCACGCCAAACTTTTCAATCAAGCGATCAATAAAACCATTCAAAATCGGCTCGGCTGAGCGTGCGCCTTGCATTAACACTTCAGGGTCGCGATCTTGCAGACTAAACCACTGAAAGCCCATTGGTGCCATATCACAAGGTTGCGGTGCATCTGGAGAGACAAATAACGCTTCGGGAAAAAGCTGTTGCATAGGGCCAGCCAGATCAATCAGATCTTTGCCGTCTGCTCCCAGACCGTGCAAAAATAGAATGATCTGCTTTGGCGCTTCTTCAGAGGCAGGTTGAACAACGGGACCAGATAGGGTGACTACTTGTGTATTCATAAGATAAATCGTTTGGTTTGTGGTTAGCATCGTTTATGTTGAGCGCACCCTATAGAAAAGAAGTAAACGATGCAAACAGCAACCGAGCAAGCCGTGGACCCACAAGAACGCGATACCTTAATTCTAGTCGATGCGTCTGGCTATATTTTCAGAGCCTTTCACGCATTGCCGCCACTCACCCGACCAGACGGCACGCCGGTAGGTGCGGTATATGGCTATATTGGCATGCTCACCAAAACGCTCGATGCACTGCATGCAACCCATGTGGGCGTGATCTTCGATGCGGCCCGTCATAATTTCCGTAACGAGATTTACCCGGACTATAAAGCCAATCGCGGTGAGACACCCGAAGAGCTGATTCCGCAATTCCCGCTCGTGCGCGAGGCAACCGCAGCGCTTAATCTTCCATGCATTGAAATGGAGAATTACGAAGCCGATGATCTGATCGCAGCCTACGCCAAAGAAGGCGTTAAGCAGGGGATGGAAGTGGTGATTTTATCATCCGATAAAGACCTCATGCAGTTGATCAATGATGATGTGTCGATGTATGACCCGATGAAGCAAAAACATATGGGACATGACGCCGTCATCGATAAATTCGGCGTGCCACCAGAGAAGGTTATCGAAGTGCAGGCACTGATAGGCGATAGCATCGATAATGTGCCCGGCGTACCAGGCATTGGCCCAAAAACCGCAGCGCTTCTGATTGAGGAATATGGAGACCTCGAAGGGGTGCTACAAAATGCCGATCAGATTAAACAAAATAAACGCCGCGAATCGCTGATTGAGTTTGCCGATCAGGCGCGTATTTCTTACGAGTTGGTGCAGCTTAATACCAGTATGGATTTGCCCACACCAATTGCCGATCTGACGCGCAAAGATGCCGATCCGAAAACCTTGCTGGGATTTTTGAAAGAGCAAAACTTCAAAGCGCTCACCAAAAAAATGGAAGAGAAGTTTGGCGAAAAAGCACCAGAGATAGAGGGCGAAACGCCCGCGCTACACATCGCCACACCAGAGAAAACCGAATATAGCGTGGTTAAAGATATCGCCACGCTCAAAGATTGGGTCGCACAAGCACACAAGCAAGGCTATGTCGCGATTGATACCGAGACAACCTCGCTCAACGCTATGCAAGCAGAGCTAGTGGGTATCAGCCTGTCACTAGTGGCTGGTGAGGCTTGTTATATTCCGCTAAATCACAAAACGCAGATAGAGGTGAAGGCTGAGCAAACCAGCCTGTTTGGTGATGAGGGCGAGGCAAGCAGCGAATGGAAACGTCTGGACGATCAGCTCGGTGTAGAAGAAGTGCTGGAAGTATTACGCCCGATGTTAAAAGACCCATCTGTTCTTAAGATTGGCCAGAACATCAAATACGATATGCTGGTGCTATCTAATTACGATACGGAACTCACACCGATCGATGACACCATGTTGCTCTCTTACGTAACGGCAGGCGGGCTGCATAATCACAATATGGATGAGCTATCCGAGCGGCATTTAGGCATCAAGCCGATTGCCTTCAAGGAAGTGGTGGGCACAGGTAAGTCGCAGCTTAATTTCTCACAAGTTGCACTCGATAAAGCGTGCGATTACGCCGCAGAAGATGCCGACATCACGCTGCGCTTACATCAGATTCTCAAACATCAACTCACAGAAGACAAACTCGCTTACGTTTATGAGCGCATCGAGCGCCCATTGGTCGATGTCATCGTTGATATGGAGCGTCAAGGTATCAAAGCCTCGCCTGAATTCTTGAAGAATCTATCGGATGAATTTGAAAAAGATTTGGGCGTGTTAGAGAAAGAGATTTATGACCTCGCTGGGCGTGAATTCACCATCGGCTCACCCAAACAGCTGGGCGAAATCTTATTCGATGAGTTGGGGCTAGAAGGTGGCAAGAAATCATCAAAAAGTGGAGCCTATGCGACGGGCGCTGAAATTTTAGAAGAGTTGGCGGCAAACGGCCATATGCTACCAGAGAGAGTGCTGTCATGGCGTCAGCTATCCAAGCTTAAAAGCACTTACACCGATTCACTGATTAAACAAATCCACCCAGAAACGGGGCGTATCCATACAAGCTTTTCGATGGCCGCGGCATCGACAGGCCGACTCTCCTCATCCGATCCGAATTTGCAGAATATTCCGATTCGCACAGAGGCCGGAAAACGCATCCGCGAGGCATTTATAGCCGAAGAGGGCTGCAAGCTGGTATCGGCTGATTACAGCCAGATCGAGCTGCGGCTTTTGGCGCATATCGCGGAGATTGATGTGCTCAAGCAAGCCTTCAAGGAAGGCGCGGATATTCACGCCGCTACTGCCAGCCAAATGTTCGGCCAACCCATCGATCAGATCGATAGTGAGCTGCGCCGCAAGGCTAAAACCATCAATTTCGGTATTATCTACGGTATCTCAGCGCATGGTTTAGCCACACGCCTTGGCATTGGGCGAGGCGAGGCCAAAGAATATATCGATGCGTATTTCGAGCAATATCCGGGCATTCGAAAATATATGGAGCGCACCAAAGAATATGCGCGCGAGCATGGCTATGTGAAAACCGAATATGGCCGAAAAGTTCATGTGAAAGACATCAATGCCAAGAACCCGAATTTGCGGGCGTTCTCGGAGCGTGCGGCCATCAATGCGCCATTGCAGGGCACGGCAGCCGATATCATCAAAAAAGCGATGGTTGATGTGCATCAGATTTTGGCCGAAAAACACCCAAAAGCGCGCCTATTGCTGCAAGTACATGATGAGCTTATTGTAGAATGCCCAGAGGCAGAAGCCGAGGCAGTCGCAGAAAGCTTGCGTAAAACCATGTCGAGTGCGGCGCATCTATCCGTGCCGTTGCTGGTAGAGTACGGTATTGGCGATAATTGGGGAGAAATCCACTAAAGCAGGTCGCTTTTTAAGCTTTTCAGAACAAACGCTTGGCTAATTGCATCTTTTCTACTAGGTTGCCGTTCCAATTATAAAAAGAAAGCAAGACATTCATGACACAAACATTTCGGGATAAGCTTAAACCCGTTGTTATTTCAGGACAAGAAGTGCTCCCTATCGTCGAAGGCGGTAAAGGGATTGGCGCAACCAACGGCGAAAGTGCAGGCGCATTTGCTGCTGCTGGCGCTGTGGGTACCTTTTCTGGCGTGAATGCTGATAGCTATGATGAGCAAGGCAACCGCATTGACTATATTTATAACGGCACCACCCGCCGTGAACGCCATGATGAGCTGGTAACACAAGGCATCGAGGGTGCGCTGCATCAGGCACGTGTGGCTCATGAACTTTCAAATGGCAATGGCCGCATCCACATGAATGTGTTGTGGGAAATGGGCGGCGCAGAACGCATTTTGCATGGTGTGCTAGAGCGCGCTCAAGGCATTATTCATGGTATTACCTGCGGCGCAGGCATGCCATATCGCCTGTCAGAAATTGCGGCGAAATATAACCTCTATTATCACCCAATCGTATCTTCTATGCGTGCCTTCCGCGCACTGTGGAAGCGTGCATATGGCAAATATTCTGACTTACTCGGCAGCGTGGTCTATGAAGATCCATGGTTAGCGGGTGGTCACAACGGCCTGTCTAACAGCGAAGACCCAACTCAACCACAAGACCCCTATCCACGCGTCAAAGAAATCCGCGCTTTCATGAACGAAGTCGGCCTGCACGATACCCCAATCATTATGGCAGGTGGTGCATGGCACTTAAAAGACTGGGAGCATTGGCTCGATAACCCGGAAATCGGCCCGATTGCCTTCCAATTCGGAACGCGTCCGTTGCTAACGGAAGAAAGCCCGGTATCAGATAATTGGAAGAAAAAGCTGCTAACGCTCAAAAGCGGCGATGTCTTCTTAAACCAATTCAGCCCAACCGGTTTTTATTCGTCTGCGGTGAACAATAATTTCATTCAGGAATTGCGTGAGCGTGGCGAGCACCAAGTGCCGTTCTCAAGCAAGCCAACCGATGGCATGGAAGCGATCTATGAATTTGGCCCACGTAAGCGCCCGCATTATGTTAGTGAAGATGATCTAACCAAGATCAAAGAGTGGGAGTCTAAGGGCTTTACCACTGCGCTCAAAACCCCAGATGATACCTTGATTTTCGTGACGGAAGAAAAGGGTGAAGAAATCATCGAAGATCAGATTGCCTGCATGGGTTGCCTGTCGCATTGTCGTTTTTCTAACTGGAAAGACCATGACGATTACACCACCGGCAAAAAAGCAGACCCTCGTAGTTTCTGTATCCAGAAATCACTGCAAAACATCATTCACGGCACCGATGTCGAGAATGAGCTAATGTTCTCAGGGCATAATGCCTATAAGTTCGGTGAAGATGAGTTTTACAAAGATGGTCACATTCCAACGGTCAAAGAGCTTGTCGACCGTATCATGACCGGCCAGTAATAGTACCAGTAATTATTTTTCGATGATCTCGCTCTCGTAAATGCCCCAGACATAGTCTCGGCGCAGCCAGCCTTCTATTTCGCCAAACTGCATAAGGCACCAAATCAAATCACAGCCAATAATTTCACCCAACGCTTCTGGGTTAATCTGCGCAATGACCGCACTATTCGTATCAGCCGCGCGATAGAGTGGGCGGGCGGTCTCAACCACAAAGCCATAACGTTTACCGCTCAGCAGGCTATGATGAATCCAGCCTTCAGAGCCTTCATGATCACGAATGTGACGCCAATGGCCGAACTCTTCAAACACCTCAACCGGCCAATGTTTTTTACTGTAAACCCAAGCAATAGGGTAGCGTTTACCGGGGCCAACACGGACATTGATCGTATCATTTTTCAAAGAGACAAAACGCGGAATGGGTAGGCCGGAATAATGAAACATATCGCGGGCCATAGCAGGCAAGCTCAACGATATTCCAAGTAAGGCATAACAAAACCAACGCATGAGATTATTATGCGCAGGCTTTTATATCACCGCAAGCGATACACTCTGGATCGCGCTTGATTTGACTCACGCGGTGTTGGTGAGTGTGGATGTCATACCGCAGTAATTGTCCGGTAAGGGTAGATAGCCCCAAAATCAGCTTCATACATTCAACTGCTTGCATAGACCCCAGCACACCACAAAGCGGGCCAATCACTCCCACTTCTGTGCAGTTATTCGCCTCTGGTGGCGTCTCAGGTACAAAGCACTGATAGCAGGGTTGCGACGCTTCCTTGTGAGAGGCAAACACACTAAGCTGTCCCTCAAAGCCTTTAACGGCGGCAGTCACGAGCGGAATGTCGAGCTTCACACACGCTTTATTGATGACCATGCGGGTCTCAAAATTATCCGTGCCATCCAGCACCACATCATAATCTTTGAGAAAGCTCTCGGCATTTTCAGCACGCACGCGCTGCGAGAATAAATCGACATGGGTAAAGGGGTTCAGCTCGGAGATGCGATCACCCGCACTCTCAATCTTCATGCGCCCTATATCGCCATATTCATGGATGATCTGACGTTGTAGGTTCGATAGCTCGACATGGTCATTATCGATCAATCCCAAACGTCCGATACCCGCTGCCGCCAAATAAGAAGCGCTGGCAGAGCCAAGCCCGCCAGCGCCAATAATCAGAACGGATGCATTCGATAAGCGCTCTTGGCCTTCTTCGCCAATCTCATCCATCATGATCTGGCGCGCAAAGCGGTGCTTATCTGTATCGTTTAGCGGCATCAAATATCTGCAAATAAATCCGTCGATATATAGCGTTCAGCAGGAGAGGCGACGATAGCACAAATAAATTTGCCTTTCATCTCTTCTCGTTTCGCGACTTCAATAGCAGCAGCCAGCGTCGCACCAGATGAAATGCCCACGCCAATGCCTTCAGACTTGGCCACTTCGCGCGCAATGTTAAAGGCGGTCTCGTTACCGATGGTCACAATCTCATCGATCATGCCAGTATCTAGAATGCCCGGCACAAAACCAGCGCCAATACCCTGAATTTTATGAGGGCCAGGATTGCCACCAGACAGAACGGGCGAATCTTCTGGTTCTACAGCAATAGAAATCACAGATGATTTCTTCTCTTTCAGCACTTGGCTGGTTCCGGTGATGGTACCACCCGTACCCACGCCCGCGATAAACACATCGACTTTACCGTCACTATCATTCCAGATTTCAAGAGCCGTTGTGCGACGGTGAATATCAGGGTTGGCTGGGTTCTCAAACTGCTGAAGCATGTAAGAATTATCATTCTCTGCAACAATCTGTTCGGCACGTTCAATCGCGCCGCGCATGCCCTTTGCAGCAGGTGTAAGTTCAAGATCAGCACCCAGAATTTTTAGCATCTTACGACGCTCCATCGACATGCTCTCTGGCATGGTCAAAATCAACTTAATGCCCTTAGCCGCACAGGCAAATGCGAGTGCAATACCGGTGTTACCAGAGGTTGGCTCAACCAGAATTGTATCATCATTGATCTTGCCCGATGCTTGCGCCGCTTCAACCATGGAAAGCGCAATACGGTCTTTCACCGATGAAAGCGGGTTGAAGAATTCAAGCTTGGCATAAACATCAGCGACACAGCCATGCGCCTCGGTAATGCGGTTCAGTTTAACCATCGGCGTATTACCAATGGTCTCTAGAATATTATTATATGTACGACCGCGACCCGGCGTATCTAACCGTTCAATCGAAGAGTCAATAGGAGCTACAGACATGAGTGTTACCTTTCATCCATCCGTTGTCATTAATGTTATATAGTGAAATCCATCGGGGTTTCATCTTCCCGTCTCACTTGTTTTGCCTTTGCCTGATCACACAAAGTGGCCATGCAAATAGATTCGAGCCGTTCATACATCTCAGCATTGATTTCATCACATAATGGCGAAATCACGTGCGAGGCGATGTCGGTTTTTTGTAATTCTTCCGCCGATACTTCATCCATATCGCGTACCACTTCGCAAATCTCGCGCACATTAATGCGGCGACGCTCGCGTGCCAACACGTAACCGCCTTTAGGGCCACGCATACCACGCAGAATTCCGGCACGCACCAAGCGTTGCATGATTTGCTCTAAATAGCGCGGAGGAAGGCCTTGGCGGTCAGCTATTTCACGGCTCGAAATCGGATCGCTCTTCGCGTTATAGGCAATATAAAGCACTGCCTCTACCGCGTAGTACATCTTCTTCGAAAGCCGTAGCATATAAGCTATCCTTGCGTTCCGGTTGAACCAAACCCACCTTCGCCTCGCTCAGACGATGGTAGCTCTGCCACCTGATTCCATTGTGCTTGGGTGTATGGCGCAATCACCATCTGCGCGATACGCATGCCGCGCTCTACAGTGAATGGATCATTCGATAGGTTGATCATAATCACACCAATCTCACCGCGATAATCCGCATCGATAGTGCCGGGTGTATTCACCAGCGAAATACCATGCTTCAACGCCAAGCCGGAGCGCGGGCGAATCTGCGCTTCATAGCCATCAGGTAGTGCAATATGCAAACCGGTTGGCACAAGCTTGCGCTCAAGCGGTGCAAGAGTGATATCGGCATCAATCGCTGCGAGCAAATCCATGCCTGCACTTTGCTCGGTGGCATAAAATGGTAAATCCAAATCAGCGGCGTGCGCGGCTTTTACAACCGGAATATTAACCATGCTTCGATTCCTTTTCTTCGTCAGTTTGTTTGGAAAGTGATGTCAGTTTATGCGCCTTTGTCTCTGGGCGCAGATGAATAACCACGCGCTCAATCAACGCTTTGGCAACGGCTTCTTTACTCATGAGTGGCAAGGTCTCTTGTGTGTCGCGTGTGATCAGCGTCACTTCATTATCATCCTCACCAAAGGTACGTCCGCCCGATACATCATTCGCGACAATCCAGTCGCAGCCTTTGCGCATGAGTTTTTCTTTGGCATTCGCAACGACATTTACCGTCTCAGCAGCAAACCCAATCAGAAGTTCTGGGCGCTTATCATGCTTGGCGAGTGTGTGCAGAATATCCGGGTTCTCTGTTAGATTGATCGCAGGCGCTTTCTTCGAATCCGATTTTTTAATCTTCTCGTCGCTCTGCTCTTCTGCGCGCCAATCAGCAACAGCAGCGGTGCAGATACCGATATCTGCAGGCAATGCTTCTTCACATGCTTTTAGCATCTGATCCGCCGATTCAACCTCTACCAGCTCCACTTTTTCTGGAAGCTGAAGCGATGTCGGCCCGCTAATTAGCGTGACATTCGCACCCGCATAAGCGAGCGCTTCAGCAATGGCATAGCCTTGCTTGCCCGAAGATCGGTTGCCGATAAAACGCACCGGATCAATCGCCTCATAAGTCGGCCCGGCAGTCACCACTGCATGGTAACCACTTAGCGGCGTGTTGTTAGAGAAAAACTTCTCCATATAAGCCAAAATATCTGGCACATCTGCCATACGTCCGGCACCTTCTTCACCGCAGGCAAGCGTCCCTTCTGATGGCTCGATAAATTCAACGCCCTGATCTTTGAGTGCCTCGCAGTGACGCTTGGTTGCAGGGTGTTCCCACATTTTATGATTCATCGCAGGTGCGACAAGCACAGGCTTATTGGTCGCCATTAAAATGGTGCTGGCTAAATCGTCGCAGGTGCCATTAGCCATCTTCGCCAAAAAGTCAGCCGATGCGGGAATCACCATAATGGCGTCGCTCTCGCGCGATAGACGGATATGCCCCATCTCTGTTTCATCTTTCAGCGAAAACAAATCGGTGTAACACGGGTTTTCGGATAATGACGCGCAGGAAAGCGGTGTGACGAATTGTTGACCGCCTGAAGTAATCACGCAGGTGAATTGATAGCCAATCTCACGTCCGCGACGGATAAGCTCCAACGCTTTATACGCGGCTATGCTGCCAGAAATAACGAGTAGAATCTTGTGTTTAGCCATAATAACCCGCGCTCAATGTGTGAAATAGCATATTTCACATATCCAAGAATGCAAGGGTTATTCAGTCCCAGTTAATAAGGGAAAGCTCTATTACAAAGATGCCGACCAGCAAGAACAGAGCACCCCATGCAAACCATAACCATTGTCGTTGGGTTCTGCGAGACTGACTAAGTAGTCTCACGGTCTTGGGGTGCAGCTCGAATCCTTCCGTCTGCACACGCTCTAAAATCGCTTCGCCCTTCTTAATCAGATTTGGCACATGTTGGATCGCTTCGATGCCTTCTATAACGTTGTGTTTGATGCGCGCTTGCGGCGTCATATTCTCCGACACCCATTGCATAATCAACGGCTCAGAAAGCTTCCACATATTGACATTGGGGTTCAGTGAGCGTCCAACACCCTCAGCTAACATCATCGTTTTTTGTAGCAGTAATAATTGCGGCTGCGTTTCCATCTGGAAAGTCTCTGCCACTTGGAAAAGTTGCCCCAACAATCGACCAATCGAAATTTCATTGAGAGGTTTATCAAGAATCGGTTTAGCGATCGCGCGGCATGCTTGCGCAAACAGCTCAACAGGCTGATCAGCCGGTACATAGCCCGCATCAATGTGACGCTGCGCGACCATAACATAATCTTCTTTCAGGAACCCCCAAAGTATCTCTGCGATATAGATTTGGCTCTTACGATCAACGCGACCCATGATGCCAAAATCAACTACGGCTAAGCGCGAATCGGGCAGCACAAAAATATTTCCCGGATGCATATCGGCATGGAAAAATCCGTTCTGAAAGACCTGATGGAAAAACGCATTCGCCGCATGCTCTACAAGTAATGTGCGATCAATTCCGGCTTGCTCAATAGCATCTAAATCATTGATCGGAATGCCATCAATCCATTCGGTGGTAAGCACTTTTTCTGACGTGCGCTGCCAGTCAATCTTTGGCACATAAATACCGTCTTGCGCTTCCATATTTTCAGCAAACTCGGCACCTGCCGATGCCTCATAACGCAAATCCAATTCGAATTTTAGCGCATTGATAAAGGTCTCAATCGTTTCAATAAGCTTGAGTCGTTTCCATTCCGGCTTACGTGCATCAGCAATCTCAGCGAGCCATAAAAGCAGCTGCGTATCGCGTGCAAATGCTTCTTCAATATTCGGGCGCAACACCTTAACCGCGACATCGCGACCATCTTTCGTCACAGCCTTATGGACTTGCGCAATCGATGCAGCAGCGACCGGTTCATCATCAAATGATTCGAATAAACCTTCAACGGATTGCTCTAACGTCTCTTCAATCGTCGCACGCGCTTTGGCTGTATCAAATGGCGGAATGTCATCTTGCAGGTGAGTGAGATCACGCGCAATCGCTTCGCCCACCAAATCGGGGCGAGTAGATAAGGCTTGGCCCAGCTTAATAAAAGTTGGCCCCAGCTCCTCAAGCGCTGTCGCTAAGCGTTCGCCGGGGCGAAGCTTGCTGGATGAGCGCTTGGCAAGCAGGCTGCAACTTTTGGTGATGATGGGAGATACTTGTAATTCTTCGAAGCAAAAAAGCGCATCATGTCGCGCTAAAGTCAGCCCAATACGAAACAGTCGTGCACTATGTTTAATGCCGCGCCACATCTATATTTTCCATCCCGTATGAATGGCGACCACACCGTTCGACATATTTTGATAATCGACATTCTCAAAACCCGCTTCACGAATCATGGTGGCGAATGCTTCTTGGCGAGGAAACTGGCGGATAGACTCAACTAAATACTGATATGCTGCTTCATCATTGGCGATGTATTTGCCAATTTTTGGAATCACCGAGAAGCTGTATTCATCATAGAGTTTCTTCAGCATCGGTGCCGTCACTTCCGAGAATTCCAAACAAATAAATTTACCGCCCGGCTTCAACACACGATGAATATCACGTAACGCTTTTGGAATATCGGTAACATTACGAATGCCAAATGCAATCGTGCAGCGATCATAGTGCATCGAAGGCAAGGGTAGGGACTCTGCATTACCGCATACCCACTCGCAGTTCTGCTCAGATCTGTCAAAGGCGCGTTTTTGACCTTCCTTCAGCATTTCGTCATTGATATCACATACTGTCACATCCACATCCGCGTTTTTACGCATCAAGAATGCGATATCGCCGGTACCGCCCGCTAAATCGAGAACCTTATGGCTGTCACTCAAATGGCAGCGCTTAATCATCTCGCGTTTCCAGATACGATGCACGCCAAGACTCATCAGGTCATTCATGATGTCGTAATTAGACGCGACAGACGCAAACACATCATAAACCCTGTCCGCCTTCTGATCAGCGTCAACGGTCTGAAACCCGAAATGTGTTTTGGTTTGAGTCATAAGAATTTCCAGAGTATGCAGGGCTTGTAACGTGTTTTGAGAGTGACGTAAAGGGAATAGCGATGCCTGAATTACCAGAGGTGGAAACAGTAAGAACCGGCCTAGAGCCTAGCATTTCTAACCGTTTGATCACTAGAATGACGTTGAATCGCCCCGATCTGCGCTTTCCTTTCCCCAAAGATTTAAAGCAGCGAACGGAGAAGCAGCGCATCACCCACATTGCTCGTCGCGCTAAATATCTGCTCTTTCATTTAAGCTCAGGCGATGTTGTTTTGGCGCATTTAGGCATGTCAGGAAAGATGCTGGTAGGGCCAAAAACCGCCTATACCCCGCAAAAACATGATCATGTGCTACTCGAATTTGAAGATGGCACGCACTTTGTGTTCAATGATGCCCGCCGCTTCGGCATGATGAGTATTTCAAGCGCCGATGAGCTCGAAAACCATGATTACCTGAAAGATTTAGGGCCCGAACCATTGAGCAATACATTCCACGCAGATTATCTAAAATCATGCATGGAGAAGAGTGCTTCACCCATTAAAACGCTGATTATGAATCAGAAAACAGTCGTGGGAGTGGGTAATATCTATGCCTGTGAAGCGCTTTTTCGTAGCAATATCAACCCCTTCAAGCCTGCCAAAGCGTGTCTGAAGGGTGCCGATGAGCTAACAAAACAGATTAAAAACGTTTTAAATGAGGCGATTAAGTCGGGAGGGTCGACCTTGCGCGACTATGTCAGATCCAGCGGAGAGCTCGGATATTTCCAGCATCAATTTTTAGTCTATGGGCGAGAGAATGAGCCATGTGTTTCATGCAATGCAGCTATTCGTCGAAAAGTGCAATCCAACCGATCAACCTTTTATTGTCATAAATGTCAAAGGGTTAAATGATTTTAGGTGCGAATTTTTTTGATAAAAAAACATCATTTTATTTTGCAAAAAAACAACTTTTCACAGCCTTATCCTCAGAGTTTTTCGCGGCAATTATTGCCTGTGGACAACCGAATTCTGCGCCTTTTTGCGTCAAGAAAAAATATTTAAAAAAACCCTGTAAAACGGCTTGACGTGTGGGGCACAGATCATTAGTTTCAGCGCTTATCGAACGGGTAAAACTGATTAGAGAAAAAATTTAGGAAACGGTAAAAAATGGCACATCACAAATCGGCGCAAAAAAGAATTCGCCAAACAGAAAAAAGAACGACGATCAATCGTTCACGGTTGAGCCGCATCCGTACCTTCATCAAGCGTGTTGAAAAAGCGATTGAAGAAGGCAAGCAAACGGACGCGCAAGAAGCTTTGAAAAATGCACAGCCTGAAATCATGCGTGGCGTGAATAAGGGTGTACTCAAGCGCAACACGGCTTCTCGAAAAATTAGTCGTTTGTCTTCTCGCGTGAAAGCGTTGGGCGCGGCTGCCTAGCACTTTTAAGCTTATATTTTAATGGTGGGATGAACTCTCGCAAGAGAGTAACAGGAAAGCTGTATCTGAATTTCGGATAGGCTTGCCCAACAGAAAGGGATTCGTATGTCGGCGGCATGTGCGATCAACAGTACTGTTTTGCCTTACGGAGGTGATGTGACTCCGGCCCAGGCTTGGGAGGCATTACAGAAAAATGATCAGGCGATTTTGATCGATGTACGCACCCAGCCAGAATGGATTTTCAGCGGTCTGCCGAATCTTTCTGACATCTCTAAAAAAACACAAACCGTTTCATGGAAAATTTATCCGACAATGGAGGTTAATCCTCAATTCGTCGATATGATCAAGAGTGTGGTGCCTGACACCGAAACACCGATCTATTGTCTCTGCAAGACTGGGGGCCGTTCACTCGACGCGGCCGTCGCACTCACCGAGGTTGGATACACGCAATGTTTTAACATAGCTGGAGGATTCGAAGGCGATCGCAATGAGCGAGGCCAGAGAGGAACTATCAGCGGTTGGAAAGCAAGTAACTTACCTTGGGAGCAAGCATAATAATGGTACGATTAAGCCAGCAACAAATAAGAAATAACCGAGAACTCCACCTAGAACGCTGGGACCGTGTGCGCGAACGTTTGCGTGCGGCTTACGGCGAAGCGATTTTCAAAAGCTGGTTGCAGCCTTTGCGTTTAGCGGATGTCAAAAATGGTCAGGTGATGATCACCGTGCCAACGCGCTTCATGCGCGAATGGATTCTTGCTCACTATATCGACAATGTGCTCCGTTTTTGGAATAACGAAGACCGCACCATTCATTCGGTTGATATTTTTGTTCGCCCGGAAGCTCCCTCTCGTGATGGTGAACATGCAATCACCAATCTGCCAGAGACCGCACTTCCTTATGCGCAGCCAACCAACGATGCAGATCTGCCAAATAGCGATGACAAAGTAAGCGGCGCACTAGATCCTCGCTACACTTTCGATAACTTTATAGTGGGTAAGCCAAACGAGCTAGCTTACGCAGCAGCCAAACGTGTCGCTGAGTCCGAGTCAGTGGTAAGCGGTTGCAACCCGTTCTTTATGTATGGTGGCGTTGGCCTTGGTAAAACGCACCTAATGCACGCGATTGCTTGGCATATCCGCCGCAATCAGCCAGAGCGCAAAGTCATGTATCTATCGGCTGAGAAATTCATGTATCAGTTCGTACGCGCGCTTCGTAATAAAGATACCGTTTCGTTTAAAGAGCAATTCCGTTCAGTCGATGTGCTGATGATCGATGATGTGCAATTCATCAGTGGCAAAGACTCAACACAGGAAGAGTTCTTCCACACCTTCAACGCTCTTGTTGATCAAAACAAGCAGCTAGTGATTTCGGGTGACCGTTCTCCGTCTGATCTAGAAGGTATGGAAGAACGCGTCCGTTCACGCCTCGGCTGGGGCTTGGTTGCAGACATTCATGCAACCAGCTACGAGCTGCGCTTGGGCATTCTTCAGTCAAAAGTAGATGCGATGAAAGGCATTGAAGTGCCACAAAAAGTCATCGAATTTTTGGCTCACAAAATTACCTCCAATGTGCGCGAACTTGAAGGCGCACTGAACCGTGTGGTCGCCCACGCTACGCTCGTGGGCACCTCAATCACCCTGGAAAGCACGCAATCGGTGCTCAGCGATCTGCTTCGTGCCAATGATCGCCGCATCACCATTGATGACATCCAGAAGAAAGTGGCAGCACACTTTAATATCAAGGTTGCCGACATGCATTCTGCGCGCCGTTCGGTCGCAATTGCACGTCCTCGCCAGATTGCGATGTTCCTAGCTAAGCGGTTGACTTCTAAGTCTCTTCCGGAGATTGGTCGTAAGTTTGGCGGCAAGGATCACACCACGGTGATGCATGCAGTGAAGCGTATTGAGGAGCTTTGTAAGAAGGACTCTGAATTCGCAGAAGATGTAGAGCTGCTCACCCGTATGCTGCAAAGCTAGGCACCGCGACATTAACCAATCTTTACGATTGTGAATAAATGCGCAAAGCCCCTTGAAATCTGCGGCTTGCGACGCTAAGTCTAGTCTATGAACGACTAACATAGGATAGTGCTATGTCTAATCTTGCTGAAAAAGTTGAGGATGCTGTGGCTGCAAGCCCAATTAAACTGACCATCGAACGTGCCGTGATTCTTCGCGCACTGACCCACATTCAGTCTGTGGTGGAGCGTCGCGGAACCATTCCGATTCTCGCGAACGTGAAACTCGAGACCAGTGCCGGTCAGTTACGTCTTTCAGCAACTGATATGGACATTGCCATCACCGAAGCGATTGCCGCAGAAGTAGGTAAAGAAGGTGCAACCACTGTTCCCGCTCATATGCTGTACGAAATCGTGCGCAAATTGCCAGATGGCAGCCAGATCGAAATGGAATCATCGGATGATGGCAAAGTTGTGATCAAGGCCGGTTCGTCTCGCTTTAATCTGCCTTCACTGCCGGTCGATGACTTTCCGGTTATGTCTGAAGATGATCTTCAGCACAGCTTCCAGATTACCGCAGATGAATGTAAGGCGCTGGTTGAGAAAACCCGCTTTGCGATTTCTACCGAAGAGACTCGCTACTATCTAAATGGTGTCTATTTCCACGCGACCGATGATGAGGGTGCAAATGTGCTTCGTGCCGTTGCAACGGACGGTCACCGTCTTGCGCGCATTCAGATCGCATTGCCAGAAGGTGCAGAAGAAATCCCGGGTATTATCGTACCACGTAAGACGATTGGTGAGCTGACCAAGCTGATCGAAGAAGGCGTACAAGACGTTGAGATTTCTTTGTCAGAAACCAAGATCCGTTTCAATTGCGGCCAAGCCGTACTCGTTTCTAAATTGATCGACGGTAACTTCCCTGATTATGATCGCGTGATTCCAACCGGTAATGACAAGATCATGGAAGTGGAATGCAAAACCTTCTCTGAAGCAGTTGACCGTGTATCGGTTATTTCTACAGACAAATCTCGTGGTATTAAATTGCAAGTAGAACCAGGCAAGCTAACGCTTTCTGCTAATAGCTCTGAGCAAGGCTCCGCAACGGAAGAAGTATCGGTAAAGTATGGTGCAGATGCGGTTGAGATTGGTTTCAACTCGCGTTACCTGCTCGATATCGCAAACCAAATCGAGAATGATTCTGCGCAATTCGTACTGTCTGATGCAGGCTCTCCTGCGATCGTTCGCGATCCTTCAGATGTGGGTGCGCTCTACGTTATCATGCCAATGCGTGTGTGATGACAGCGCTTAGGTTGATTGATTTTGCAACCTAACCCGCACATTGAATCTGCGATTAAGTCCCATGCCATCAAGCAGCTAACGCTTTCGAATTTTCGAAATTACGAATCGTTGCACCTAGATATCGATGCGCCATGCATCGTACTGCAGGGCCATAACGGCGCAGGTAAAACCAACATTCTAGAAGCGATCTCTTTGCTCTCTCCGGGGCGAGGCTTGCGCAAAGCAAAACTGCGAGAGATGAGCAAAGCCGACAGCGATCAAGGTTGGGTGATCTCCGCACAGATCGATGCAGAAGGCATCACCCATCAAATCGGCACCGCCGTCGATACGCTCAGCATTACCGATAAACGCATCGTCAAAATCGATAGTGAGAAAACCAAATCGCAAGCAGCGCTCGCTGAATACCTTACCGTTATCTGGCAAACCCCGCAGATGGACGGATTGTTCCTCGACTCCAATACCGCACGTCGCAGCTTTCTGGACCGCTTGGTCTATGGCCTCGACGCTGCACATCTCACTCGCGTCAATGCATACGACCATGCGCTACGTGAACGTAACAAATTGCTGCAAGATTCGCGCGCCGACCATCAATGGCTTTGCACATTAGAGCAACGCATGGCGGAGCAGGCGGTCGCCATAGCCGATGCCAGATTGCAAACCATCAAGCGACTCAATCAAGCGATTGCGCAATCATCGACTGGGTTTCCAAAAGCCATCATCCATTGCGAAGGCGAGGTCGAAAGTATGATTGCCCAAGGCGAAGCGGCTGTCGATATCGAGGAGCAATGGCTGGAAATATGGCAAAATGCACGCAACACGGACCGCCATGCGGGCCGCACCTTAAAAGGAACGCATCGCTCGCAATTGCAAGTCCAGCATCAGGAAAAAAACATGGAAGCGGCCTATTGTTCGACTGGTGAACAGAAGGCATTGCTGCTGAGCATTTTACTTTCGCATGCACGTGTCAAAGCAGAATGGAAAGGGGCCGCGCCGATCATTTTACTCGATGAAGTCGTCGCCCATTTAGACGAAAAAAGACGCGCCGAATTATTCGATGAAATCACCAAAATTGGCGCCCAAACATGGCTGACGGGCACCGATGCTGCCGACTTTTCGGCTATTCCTGTCGACCATCAGGTTTTCATGGTAAAAAATGCAGAAATAACAACAGGATAAATTGCGTTTTTTCGTGTGGAAAACGAGCTTTTTTGTTGGTCAAATGCCCCCATTCCCGCTATAACTTGGCTCTCAGCATGTCGTAGATATTAAGATATTGATTAAAGAGTAAGAATAATGGGTGAAGCAGCCGAAAAAATGAGTGACCAACCGCAAGAAGAATATGGTGCCGATTCGATCAAAGTCCTAAAGGGACTGGAGGCCGTTCGTAAACGTCCGGGTATGTATATCGGTGATACCGATGATGGGTCTGGCCTACATCACATGGTCTATGAAGTCGTCGATAACTCTATCGATGAATCACTCGCTGGTCATTGCGATCTCATCCACGTCATCATCAACGCCGATGGTTCGCTAACCGTCCGCGATAATGGTCGTGGCGTGCCGGTAGCAATTCACGAAGAAGAAGGTGTATCTGCCGCAGAAGTGATCATGACGCAGCTTCATGCTGGCGGTAAGTTTGATTCGAACTCTTATAAAGTATCGGGTGGTCTGCATGGTGTGGGTGTGTCGGTCGTCAACGCGCTATCAGAATATCTAGAGCTTGTGATCTGGCGCGATGGCAAAAAACATTATATGCGCTTTGAACATGGCGAAACCGTAAAGCCGCTTGAAGTGGTGGGTGACGCAGGCGATCAGACCGGTACGGAAGTAACGTTCCTGCCATCAGGCGAAACCTTCAGCACCACTGAATTTGTCTATGAAACGCTCGAACACCGCCTACGCGAATTGGCGTTCTTGAACTCTGGAACACGCATTCACTTAAGCGATATGCGCGGCGAAGAAGAAAAGAAAGCAGAGCTTTATTACGAAGGCGGCACGCAAGCTTACGTCGAATATCTGGATCGCTCGAAGAATGCGTTGCATCAGCCTGTTGTGGTGGGCGGCGAGAAAGACGATATCGGCGTAGAAATCGCCATGCAGTGGAATGATTCCTACCACGAAAACGTGCTTTGCTTTACCAACAATATCCGTCAACGCGACGGTGGAACGCACTTGCAAGGCTTCCGTGCGGCGCTGACTCGCTGCATCAACAACTACGCAGCCGATGCCAAGATTGGTAAAAAAGATAAAGTGAATGTAACCGGTGACGATGCACGCGAAGGCTTGACCTGTGTGCTGTCAGTCAAGGTCCCAGACCCTAAATTCTCATCTCAGACCAAAGACAAGCTGGTCTCATCTGAGGTGCGTACCGTGGTTGAAAGCTTTGCTTACGAGAAAATCCAGCAATGGTTCGAAGAGCATCCGCAAGAAGCTCGTATGGTGATCGGCAAAATCGTCGAGGCTGCAGCGGCTCGCGAAGCGGCGCGTAAAGCGCGTGAGCTTACCCGTCGTAAAGGGGCGCTTGATATCGCAAACCTGCCCGGCAAGCTCGCCGATTGTCAGGAGCGCGATCCTTCGAAATCTGAAATCTTCATCGTGGAGGGTGATTCCGCGGGTGGTTCGGCTAAACAAGGCCGTGACCGTAAATCACAAGCAATCCTTCCACTACGCGGTAAAATCCTGAACGTCGAGCGTGCGCGCTTTGACAAAATGCTCTCTAGCCAAGAAATCGGCACGCTGATTACCGCAATCGGTACCGGCATTGGCCGCGAAGAATTCGATATTGAGAAAACCCGTTATCACAAAATCGTGATCATGACCGATGCGGACGTCGATGGTTCTCACATCCGTACGCTGTTGCTCACCTTCTTCTTCCGTCAAATGCCTCAACTGATCGAGAAGGGCTATCTCTATGTCGCGCAGCCACCCCTATATAAGGTGAAGCGCGGCCAGCAAGAAATTTACCTCAAAGATGACGAGGCGTTGATCGGCTATTTCGTTGAAACAGCTCTTGATGAGGGCAAACTAACGCTGGGCAATGGTTCCGTTCTTGAAGGGGAAACGCTGAGAACGACGATCGAGCAGGCCTTCGATCTGGCCCAATCGATGGAGAATCTATCGCGCCGTGTACCAATGGAAGTGGTGCAAGCGGCAGTCCGCGTGAATTTATTTGCTGATCACAGCCAAACCACGGCAATGGCCGACGAATTGAACAAGCAAAGCCAAGATGGTGGCGGCTGGGAAGCGCAATCTACTGAAGATTCTGTCTCGGTGCAGCGCATGGTTCGCGGTGTACAAGAACATTATTTGCTCGATGCGAAATGGCTGAAGAGTAAAGATGCCCAGAAATTGGCTGAGGCCAATAATGATTTGAACGCGATCTATGAGGGCGCGCCGCTTTATGAGCGTAAAGCAACCTCAGGCACCGTGCTGACTCCTTATGCACTCAAAGAGATGGTGTTGGAAGTCGGCAAAAAAGGTATGAATTATCAGCGCTTTAAGGGTTTGGGTGAGATGAACCCAGAGCAGCTATGGGAAACCACGCTGGACCCTCAAAACCGCACGTTGCTTCAGGTTACCATTGATGATGTCGCCGAAGCAGAAGACGCATTTTCAACGCTGATGGGCGATGTGGTAGAGCCGCGCCGCGACTTTATTCAGGAAAATGCACTGAAAGTAACGAATCTAGACGTATAATTACGCCAAAAAAGGCTTGACGCTAGGGATTTTAACCGCTAAAAACCCGCGTTCATTGAGAGAGGGAAGAGAAATGTCTCGTAAATGTGATCTAACTGGTGTTGGTGTTCAAACAGGTAACAACGTGTCGCACTCTAAGCGTCACACGCGTCGCCGTTTTCTGCCTAACCTACATAATGTTAGCCTGCTAAGTGATGCACTTGGCCGCAAGGTTTCTCTGCGTATTACCGCTGCGACCCTACGCTCAATCGACCACAATGGCAGCCTGGACAAGTTCCTGCTAGGTCAATCAGCAACCAAACTGACCCCAATGGGCCAGAAGCTGCGTACCAGCATCAAAAAAGCACAAGAAAAAGCGGCTGCTTAATTAGATTATTCTAGAATCAGCGACGTCTGTTCTCATCTTCTGAGAACAGCTTAGTGATTTCTTTCATCATCGTATCACCCAATTGCTCGACTTCGTGAATCGTTACAGCGCGCTTATAATAACGCGTGACGTCATGGCCAATACCAATCGCGACCAGTTCCACATCCGAGCGGTTCTCGATACCGTCAATCACATCACGTAAATGGCGGTCCAGGTAACCCGATGAGTTAATCGATAGGGTCGAGTCATCGACCGGTGCACCATCGGAGATGACCATCAGGATGCGACGTTGTTCGGGACGGGCAAGTAAGCGCTCATGCGCCCAGAGTAGTGCCTCACCATCAATATTCTCTTTCAACACACCATCTTTAAGCATCAACCCAAGATTACGGCGGGTTTTATTGAGGCGCATATCTGCTGATTTATAAATGATATGGCGCAGATCATTCAGGCGACCTGGCGAACGACGGCGGCCTGACTGCTCCCAGCGTTTGCGCGCTTGGCCACCTTTCCAATCACGTGTGGTAAAGCCGAGAATCTCAATTTTTACGCCGCAACGCTCTAGTGTGCGCGCCAGAATGTCGGCACTAAGCGCGGCAATAGTAATCGGACGTCCGCGCATCGAGCCGGAATTATCAATAAGCAAACTCACCACCGAATCACGGAAATCAGATTCTTGCTCTTGTTTGTAAATCTCGCGCATATCCGGGTGAACGATGAGGCGGGCGAGGCGGGCATTATCGATCAGCCCATCTTCTAAATCATAGAGCCATTCGCGCTGCTGACGCGCCAGCAGCAAACGTTGTAACCGTGCGGCCAGCCGCGAATGCACATTCTGGTATTGCTTGAGTTTCTCATCGAGCTGCTGACGATACGTGTCCATCTCCTCACAGCTAGCAAGTTGATCGGCTTCAATCACCTCATCAAAATCATTGGTGAAGATTTTGTATGGCTCCGCCTGCTTCATGGGCGTTACAGACGGACGGTTTGGAGCCATGTGAAGCGGCATCGGCGCATCGATACGCTGATCGGATTGAGACTCTTCAAAGCTCTCTTCTTCCGTTTGTTCTTGCTGATCAGTCGATTCACTCTGATTAGGGTCCGGCGCATGATATTCCGGCTCTTCTTCCTGATCTGCCGCGCTATCAACCTGATCATCAGGTGATTCATTCTCAGCCGGATCTTCTGACGGCGCTTCATTCCGCTCTTGTTCGGAGTTGAATGACAGCGTGTCGATAAGCTGCTTCGCGTATTTCGCATAGCTGCCCTGATACTCGATATTCTCTTCTAGTTTGCCAAGAATATAGCTGCCTTTGGTATCCAGCCATTTGCGCCATTTATCGACGACCTTCTTCATCGATTTTGGCGGCGGCGTACCATGCATATGCTCGCGCAGCAGCAAGCTCATAATCTCAGCAAGCGGGGCCTC
>JALEGK010000042.1 GCA_022763105.1 Rickettsiales bacterium
ATCTGATGCGCCCTGCGATTTATGATGCCTATCATGATATGATTACCGTGCGCGAGAATAAGAGTGAACCAAGTGAGACCGATGTGGTTGGCCCGATCTGTGAGACGGGGGATACCTTTGCCAAAGAACGCAGATTACCGGATATGGAATCGGGGGATTTGATGGCGTTTCGTACGGCTGGTGCGTATGGCGCGGTGATGGCAAATACCTACAATACTCGCCTGCTAGTGCCAGAAGTGCTGGTTAAGGATGATCGCTTTGAGGTGATCCGCAAACGTCCGGATTATGATGCGCTGATTGGTTTAGATACGGTGCCTGACTGGGTTGCTTAAACCGCTTAGTGAATCTCTAGATACCCGATATATGGCAGTTCGCGGTAGTGATTATCATAGTCTAAACCATACCCCACCACGAATTTATCTGGCACGGTAAAGCCTACAAAATCGGCAGATGCGAGCACGTCGCGCTTGCCCGGTTTTTCTAGCAGCATGCAGGTTTTGATTTTACCTGCCCCACGTTCATTGAGCAGATCAAGTGCATAGCGCAATGTGCGGCCTGTCTCTAGAATATCGTCAACAACCAAGACCTGCTTATCGGTCACGTCTTCGTTGATGTCACGATTGATTTGCACCTCTTTGCGAGACTCGGTGCCCTCATAGCTAGACAGTGTCATGAAGTCGATCTGCGGATGCACGCCGACTTTGTAAAGTGCGCGGATGAGGTCGGCGATAAACATGAAACTGCCACGCAATAGCCCAACAATCATCAGATCGCCCGGCATTTCTTTGGCAATTAAATGTGCCAGCTCTTCGATGCGGTCGCTGATTTCTTCTTCCGTGAACATGACCGGAATTGAATGTTCGTCCACCCCAAATCCTTCCATTGTTTGCTATCTAATCCCGCAGCATTAATTCTGCACCATTACCCAAATCAACGGTTAGGTGATCGACTCGTTCGACAAATGATGTATCTAGCCTGCTGGCTCTGAACGGATAGGCCGCGCCCGGCTCTAGCACCACATCGGCTTCATATTCACGCGAGACGATTGGGTTGCCCTCTTTGTCATTGATCGAGACACGCAGCACCGGCACGTGGCGCGGTTCTTCTGCTTCGTTGATAATACGCCCCTCAACAATAAAGCGCGCTTTATCATTCGATGGTTTGCGGCGCATTTTCACATCCATTAGCACGAGGCCGTCCGTGCGCGGCATGCCCATCATTTCATAAATGCCCGGCATAGAAGGTTGCAACGACGATTGGAATGCAAAGAGCGACACCACCATGGCGACAATCAGCATAACCACGGCGCCGATAATCAGCGGGATAATGCTTTTGGGTTTGTCTGCGCGTTTATGTTGCGGCAGCTCAAGCCCCATGAGTTCATCGAGCACTTCCTGGTCGAATTCCGGACTTTCACCCCCTTCGCCCTCACCATCGGCGTCGACCATTTCCAGCTCAATGCCACCATCGGCATCAGCGGCACCTTCTTCAGGGGCTGCATCGCCTTCTTCGCCTTTTTTGTCTGGCGTCATGTCGATGTCATCTAAGCCATCATCGAATTTATCGGGTAGTTGTCTGTCAGGTGTTTCAGCATTTGCATCACTTGCCGCGGTCATTGGGTCCATCGCGGCTTCATCGGCTGGGGTGTCATCGATGGCGAAACCATCGTCAATGCTGCCCGCCTCGCTGCCCTCTTCTGCAGGCGCTTCCGCGGCGGCTTCCTCTTCTTTGGGGATGGCTAGCAGGTCCAGATCTTCATCATCCATCGGCTCGGGCAAAGCAAGCCATTCATTGCCGCATTTAGTGCAACGAACGGTGCGACCCTCTTCGGGAACTGCCTTAGAACTAACATTAAACTGTGCGCTACATTTCGGGCACTGTAAAATCATGTGTAAGCTTCCCTGATTACACTGTTATTGTGGTACCTCTTTCGTTATATACAAAAATGCATACAGGGTCGAGAAGATGATTCGTTGTCATAACATTTATAAGGAATATGTGCGCGGTAAGCCGATTATTGATCGATTATCGCTACACTTAAAGCCCCAATCATTCACTTTTTTGGTTGGCGCTAGTGGTGCGGGTAAATCGACCTTACTCAGCCTGTTTTCGCTTGCCCAAAGGCCCAATCAGGGCACGATTCGGCTGTTTGGCCATGATGTGACCCGCCTTGAGCGCGACCAGTTACCTGCCATTCGTCGCCAGATCGGCACCGTGTTTCAGGACTATCAGTTGCTCAATCACCTCACTGTTGCAGAAAATGTTGCGCTTCCCCTTAAAGTCATGGGCGAATCACGCAAGGATGTCGATGCCAAGGTCGATGAATTGCTGTCATGGATTGGGCTGGAGCGTTACCGCGAGGCAAAACCACCGCATTTATCCGGTGGTCAGCGCCAGCGCGTATCGGTTGCGCGTGCGGTTATCAACAACCCTGCGCTGATTTTAGCAGATGAGCCAACCGGAAACCTAGACTCTGCGATGAGCATGCGTTTGATGCATTTGTTCACGTCACTGAACGATATTGGGACAACCATTTTATTTGCCACGCATGACGAGCATCTGATTTCGCATTTTGATTATCCGGTGCTTGAGCTGAAAGACGGCAAAATCTATCAGCGCGACGAAAAGATGAGCGCTTAAGGCGTGTGCGGCAGCGCGTTACTTGCGCCCTCGATTGCTGCTTCTACTTGTTTCTCCATCTCACCTGACTCTAAGCCTGCTTCAATGGCGGGTAAAAACTCGATGATGATCGTGCCGGATGGTTTACTGAATTGCCCTTTAGGCCAAAACACGCCGGTATTAAGTGCCACAGGCACAATCGGAATATTGAGCGCTGCATAGAGCGCTTTTAGTCCGCCCATACGGTATTTAGGCGGCTCGCCCGGTTTGCGGCGCGTACCCTCGGGGAAGATCACCAGCTTGCGGCCATTGATGACGCGCTTTTTGGCCTGCTCGACCACCAATGGCAGCATTTTGGCACCGGCTTTGCGGTCAATGGCGATCAGCTCGCTCATAGCCAGATACCAACCATAGATGGGGATGCGCAGTAGCTCTTTCTTGAGAATGAAGACCGGACCACGCAGCAGTTTCCATAGAATAAATGTGTCGTAGGATGATTGATGTTTGGATGCAAAAATGGCCGAGCCTTCGGGCATGTGCTCGCGTCCGCGCACTTCGCATTTCAACCCGCAGATGATACGACAGCCCAGCAACACGCCATCGACCCAAATCGTTGAAAGCGCGCGTGCTATTTTAGGATGAATGAATGCTAGCGGTGAGAACACACCGAAGAGTGCTGTCCAGACCCACATGAAACACTGAAACAAAAAAGAACGCATAACTGTCATTTCATATGCGCCTTATGTCACAAGTTCTGGCACGGTGAGCACGACCAGATATTTCATAAATTCGGATAAGACCAGCTCGCGGCTGACACTATCTTGCCACCAATGATCGAGCTGGAAATTCTCAGGGAACACGGGATCGGGCACGACAATTAAGTTTGGCATGGCGCGGCGGAATTCCATCATACTGCGTGGCAAATGGTAGTTGGCGGTGACCATGCGAATGCTGCGAATGCCGTGATCGCTAATCCATTTCGCGGTTTGTTCGGCATTGCTGCGCGTGCTATTAGCTTCATGGTCAAGCATGATGCGTTTGTGGCGCGACTCGTCATTGCGCAAACGATCGCTCGCCTGATGCGTTTCCATCAGCGCGTCCAGTCCGATTTCTTCACCGACGCCTGTGATGAATAATTGTTGCGCTTTACCTTTCTCGAGTAACTCAAAGCCATATTGAATGCGCAAACTACCGCCAGTGAGTACGACGATCGCATCGGTACTAACCGCATCTCCGACGGGCACGCGCGGAATGGTTTTGAGAAAATGCACGAAAGCCGCCACCATAAAAACGAGGCATGCCGCGATCATCCATAAAGTAAAACGTCTGATCATGACAGCTTCATCCGCTCAATCAGCAAGGGGGCAGCTTGCGCTAAGCTATCATACACTTGCACAGGTTGCAGATGCGCGTAATGCATCATTTCCTGCTCGGTTTCTTTGCCTTTGCCCGTGCGCACCAGCACGCGTGGACAGCCCGCTTTTTCGGCTGCTTCTAAATCACGCAACGCATCGCCGACAAAGGGAGTTTTTTCCGCATCGGCATTAAAATCTTGCAACGCTTCATGCAGCATGCCAGGGGCTGGTTTGCGGCGGTTGGTAGGGTATGCCGGATCATCCGGACAGCAATACAGCGCATCGATGGTGGCGCTATAAGGTTCAAGCAGCATGCGCATTTGGTTATGAATCATATCCAGCATTTCTTGCGAGATGATACCGCGCCCGACGATGGATTGATTGGTGACCACCGCTACTTTAATGCCGTTCGCATTGAAGCGTGCAATCGCTGGGCCAGCGCCTTCTTCTAGTAAAAACTGCTCAATAGCGGTCACAGAATCTGGCCGGTCGACATTTATTACACCATCTCGATCTAGTAATACCAACATGGCTGCACCCTAATGCATCGTATCCAGCATGGCCTGCACGGTGCTTTTAACGGTTACAAATGCAACAAACGCTGTCACCACAGGCAAGAAGAAAAACATGATGATATGCATGGTTTCAATTTCCAGCTTCGGCACGAGTGGCGATTGAAGACCTTCAGACAGCATAGAAAGCGCCACGGTAATGACGATGGAAAGTATCGCGCCAAATAGCGCCCCACGCAGCACCATCCAGACACCATTGGTGGTGAATTGCTGGACAATATAATTATCGTGCGCGCCGACATGGTGTAGCAACATAACACTGGTAAAATGTAACTTCAGGCTGGTACGTGCCGTGAGAATCACCATGATGATCAGGCCAACCAGCAGCAAGCCCGCTAAGGTCAGCGCCAGCATGCGCAGCGCATCGGTGAAGCGCCAGAGCTGTTGAATCCATTCATCATATTGCTCAACCTCGATGCCCTCATCGAGCTTACGCAATTTGGAGCGGATATTCTTCATGTGGTTTTCGCGGTCCAAGCCTTCTTTCAGCGTCGCCTCTAACACCGCAGGCAATGGCAAATCTTTCAGCTCTAGCATACTGCCGGTCCATGGCTCGATCAAGTTCGCCATATCTTCTGCCCGCACTTGGCGCACATCTTCAACTGCCGAAAAAGTATCCATGACGGCTTTGACCACCTCAACACGTTTTTCCAACCCTTCTGCCTGATACGGAATATAGACTTGGAAATGGTTGATATTGAGTGAGGAGACGGCGTGAGACGCCGTGCCAATGCTGATGGCAATCGCGAGGAAAAGCCCAACCAGACACACCATAAGGCCAATGACCCACGGCAAGAAGCGGTTGGCATCTTCGCGGCTAAACGGAATATCGGGTTTGCGCAGTAAACTGAACATAGCTCAGCCCTAATCGATTTTAGAATGCAAATCCAGCATGAAGCCAGACGCATCCACTGGAAATTATTGTGCTGTGCCGAATGAGGTGATTTATGCTTCGGTATCGACTGAAGTGGTTTGGCCGCTCAGCTTCGATACAATCACAAGTGCAGGCATAAGCAAACGGTCGTGAATAACGTAGCCCGCGCGCATCACTTCCATGACGGTACCGATCTCGACTTCGTCATTTTCCACCTCGCCCATCGCCTGATGGTAGTTGTGGTTAAAGACTTCACCCATTGGATCAACGCGCTTAATGCCAGCCTTTTCAAAAACGCTTAGCAGCTCCTTGTGCGTCATCTCGACGCCCATCGCCAGATTATCGACCTCTTTGTGCTTATTGCGAAGCTCTGAAGTCATACTATCGGTGGCGCGCTGCAAATTCTCTAGCACGCTAACCATGTCGCGCGCAAAGTTGGTGACCGCGTATTTGTTGGCGTCTTTCACGTCACGCTCAGCACGTTTGCGGACGTTTTCTGTCTCCGCGACCGAACGCATCAGTTCCTCGCGCAACTCTTCCACGCGCGCTTCTAACGACTCAACCTTGCCTTCAAGGGCTTCAACACTGCGCAGATCTTCTTCTGAGAGATGGCTGATCGCTGCATCTTCTTCCTCTTCGATGATGATTGGATTGTCTTTGAGCGCCTGTTCGACGGCAGCAGAAGAAATCATGGTATCTTCGGCGGAGATATTATCTTCGTCGAAATCTTCGCCATAAAAGGCGGCATCATCAAAATCTTCGTCGAATTCCTCGTCGAATTCTTCGTCAGTGTTGTCTTGTGACATAGCTGTATATATCTCCTTGCCACAGTATATGATAAGAGCTGGTGGAAATTTCAAGCGTTTCCTTGCAATGCATCACAAAATTGCGTAATCGAAGGACAAAGAGGATTGATTTATGACCCGCTCATTTGACCGCGCCAATGACCAGTTGCGCCCCGTTAAGATGCATCCCAACTATAGCCGCCACGCCGAGGGCTCGTGCCTGATCGAATGTGGATATACCAAAGTGCTGTGCACTGCCAGCGTCGATGAACGCGTGCCGCCGTGGCTGCGCGATGAGAAAAAAGGCTGGGTGACTGGCGAATATGGCATGCTGCCACGCTCGACCGATTCGCGTAACCCGCGTGAGGCGGCTCGCGGCAAGCAGTCAGGCCGCACGCAAGAGATTCAACGCCTCATTGGCCGTTCACTGCGCGCTGTTGTTGATTTAAAAGGGTTAGGCGAGCGCCAAGTGACGCTTGATTGCGATGTGCTAGAGGCCGATGGCGGCACACGCACCGCATCGATTACTGGTGCTTATGTCGCGCTGGCTTTGGCTTGCCATAATTTAAAAGATCGCGGGCTAATAACCGAGCTTCCCTTCATTCATTCGGTGGCCGCTATCTCGTGCGGCGTCGTGAATGGCACGCCATTGCTTGATTTGGATTACGTCGAAGACAGCTCGGCGGAAGTGGATGCGAATTTCATCCTGACTGGCAATGGCAATATTGTCGAGATTCAGGCAACCGGCGAGGAGCGCAGCTTCAGTGATGATGAGTTTGACGCAATGATGAAGCTTGCCAAAAAAGGCATCGCGGAGCTGTCCAAACTTCAGACCAAGACCATTCAAGAGGCGGCGTAGCATGAGACTGCCAGACGAGTTGGTCATTGCCAGTCACAATGCTGGCAAGGTGCGCGAAATCCACGAATTGGTGCAACCTTTGGGCATTGACGTGATTTCTGCCTCTGAGCTGGATTTGCCCGAGCCAGAAGAGAATGGTGACACGTTTGAAGCCAATGCGGCGATTAAATCGGAGAGCGCGGCAATACTCTCCGGCAAATGGTCACTCGCCGATGACTCTGGTCTATGCGTACCTGCGCTTAATGATGATCCGGGCATTTATTCGGCACGTTGGGCGGGCCCGAGCAAAGATTTTAATGTGGCAATAGAGAAAATACGCGAAGCAATCATCGCTGCGGATGCAGAGCCCCAAGGGGCTGCCGCTTATTTTGTCTGCGTGCTGGCTTTATCCGCCCCCAATCACGACACATTATTCTTCCGTGGTGAAGTGCATGGCACCCTCACCTTCCCGCCGCGCGGGGAGAAAGGCTTTGGCTATGACCCCATCTTTGTGGCAACCGGAAACACCCAAACATTTGCCGAAATCGAGCCAGCCGAAAAACACGCTATAAGCCATAGAGCACGGGCTTTTGCGCTGTTTTTAGAGCATTTACAAGCACAGGCGGCTTAAGGGCTTAAACATTTCGTATGCGAAATATACACTCGCCTATTTTTCTGCTTCTAAGCTGCTAATAATATGGTATATTCCAGCGTTATTTCGGTAACAAATAATCATAATAATCAGCTACAGGAGAGTATTATGCTGAGCAAATTGATTGCTTTATTTCTATCTACCTTTTTCTTGGTAGGTGCAGCGCAGGCTACTGACATCGTTGTTGAAGAGTCTCCAGCAGTTATCTCTGGTGATCACGAAGATGAAGATCATGATCATGACCACGATCATGATGAAGACGATCACGGCGACGATCACTAAGATCCGGCCGAACAGATTGTCTGTTTAATATACAAGCCCCTGCAAGCGCGGGGGCTTTTTATTTTGTGTAAATAGATTATATTACTCTTATGCGATTTATCATCACCGCTTTATGCTTATTGTTTTTTGCCGTGCCTTTGGCTGGGCACGCCGCGATTACCAGCAAGACCGAGAACACCACCGCGACGCTCATCGTTGAGCCGCGTGCCTTAACGTCAGGTGAATCGGTGTGGGTTGGCATCCATTTTGATCTGGCGCCTCACTGGCATTTATATTGGAAGAACCCAGGCGATTCAGGTTTAGAAGCCACCTATGAGTGGAGCTTGCCCGAGGGGGTGAGTGCCGGGCCGATTCATTGGCCTGCTCCCAAACGCATCGAATATGAGGGGCTGTATAATTACGGCTTTGAAGATTCTGTCACCTTACTGGCACCGGTTACTAAAACCGAAGCGGCTAATGGTGATGTCAGCGTAATTTTGCAAGCGGATTGGCTGGTGTGTAAAGAAATCTGCATTCCTGAATCCGCGACCTTTGAATTCACATTACCTGCAGATGGAACCTTCGAGCACGCTAGTGAGCAGATGGTGATAGATGCCGCCACCGATTTATTACCCGCCCCTTTTAAAGGCGAAGCCTATTACAAGGCGGGCGAGAAAAACGTTGAGATTGGTGTGAGTCATGCCGATTTTGCTGCAAAAGGCGTTGAGACCATCTGGTGGTTCCCACTGAAAGATGGCATCATTACCAATGGTAGTAACCAGCCTTTTGTGCAAGATGGTCAGCAGGTAACGATCACCGCTGAACGTGGCTCTATCCCATTGGTAGAGAGCTACTCCGGCACTTTGGAAGTGCGCTATAAAGATGGCAGCCATGAGTTGTTTCACGTCGATGCCAAACAATTAAACGGCGAGGTTAGCGCCATGCCAAACGCTAGTGGGGTCACTCCCGCAGCACCGATAGCAACCGAAGAAATGAGCGTCTTAGGCGCCATTTTTTTTGCACTGTTAGGCGGCATTATTTTGAATGCGATGCCATGCGTTTTGCCGGTTCTTTCACTTAAAGCCCTGAGCATTTCGAAGAAGGCTGAAAAAGCTGCCAGCGAAGTGCGCTTGCATGGGCTGAGCTACACGACTGGTATTGTGCTGAGCTTTTTGGCCATTGCCATCGCGCTGATTAGCCTGAAGGCCGCAGGTCATGCGATTGGGTGGGGCTTTCAATTGCAATCACCTGCTTTTGTTAGCGTGCTGATTTATGTGCTGTTATTGGTTGGTTTGAACTTATCTGGCGTGTTCGAGATTCCGAGTTTGTTTGCCAATGTCGGTGCGAACAAGGCGAATGAATCCTCGCTATCTGGTAGCTTCTTTACGGGCGTGCTCGCCACACTGGTCGCCACGCCATGCACTGCGCCGTTTATGGCGCCTGCCATTGGCTTTGCCGTCACGCAATCGACTGCAGCAATGCTGATGATTTTTGCTGCGCTCGGATTTGGCTTAGCCCTGCCTTTATTGCTCATCAGCTTTTTGCCGCAGCTTTACCGTTTACTGCCAAAGCCCGGCGCATGGATGCTGCGTTTTAAGCAGTTTCTTGCCTTCCCGATTTATGCATCAGCCGCATGGTTACTTTGGGTGCTCGCGCAGCAATCCGGTGCAATGGGTTTGGCTTATGCATTGGCCGGCATGTGTCTGATTGCCTTTGTCGCATGGTTGATTCCGTTGCTGCATAATCACGTTGTGCGCATCATTGCTATTCTGACGACGGTGTGGCTATTGTGGCTGACGGTGCAGCATCAGATCGTCGCACCCGTTCAACACATCATGTCTGATGATGAAGCCTTTTCTTTTGAGCGCCTGGAATCTCATCGTGCAGCGGGCACAGCAGTGTTTGTCGATGCGACTGCCGCATGGTGCATCACCTGCAAAGTGAATGAGCAGATCGCACTAAACACCGCGCAGGTACGTGCAGCATTCGAGAAGCAAGGCATTGTCTTTATGGTCGCTGATTGGACCAATCAGGATGCCGAGATTACCGAATTTTTGGCATCGTTTGGTCGCAACGGCGTGCCGCTTTATGTCTATTACGCACCCGGCGCTGAGCCAGTTGTGCTACCACAAATTCTTAGTCCGTCGATTGTTTTAGAAGCAATTTCAAAGCCTTAGATTTTTATCTTTTTGCAAACGAAGGTTGCATTCTCATTCAAACGTACCATATTAAGTGAAACAACATTCTGGGAGTTGATCATGAAATTTCTTACCCTATTGGCAGCAACGATTGTTGGTTTGGTCTCACCGGCGCTAGCGGCACCGGAAGTGGGCAAGGCTGCCCCGAATTTTAGTGCAAAAGATACGAACGGCAATGCCGTGTCATTGAGTGGCCTGAAAGGCAAAACCGTGGTGCTTGAGTGGAGCAATCACAAATGTCCGTTTGTGGTGAAGCATTACAAATCAAACAATATGCAGAAGCTGCAAAAGCAAACGAAAGCAGATGGCGTGGTTTGGATTACCGTACTGTCTTCGGCAGAAGGCAAGCAAGGGCATGTGAGCGCTGAAGAAGCGAATAAGCTAACAACGGATCGCGCGGCCGAGCCAGCACATGTTATTCTCGATCCTGAAGGCTCTATTGGTCGCATGTATAATGCGAAGACCACGCCGCATATGTATGTGATTGATGATAAAGGCGTGCTCGCTTACATGGGCGCGATTGATGATAATTCTAGCGCCGATCCTGCAGATGCAGCGACTGCTAAAAATTATGTTACCGCAGCACTTGCTAGCTTGAAAGCCGGTGAGCCTGTAGCGACTGCAACAACCACCTCTTACGGTTGTTCGGTTAAATATTAGTTTTAGCTGGGTTGGCCGTCTCGCGTCATCGCCGGGCGGCCGACTGGCACATAGACATTGGCGCTTTGCGTCTGCTTATTACGCACGCTTGCGTAAATTTGCTTCTCTACTTCCATCACAATCACCCCGCCCATTTTCGGGAAGAATAGTCGCCCAATCGTTTGGAACGGACCGGCCAGTTGCAGCATGCTACGCATGGTCGTAGGCCAAAAGAAAAGCGCCGTTGATGTATCGACATGGGTGAATAGATTATCGCACAGCGCTTCGCGTAATTGCGAGATGCTATAGGGGCGGCCATAAGAAAATGGGGTGCGCGGCGATCCGGCCCATGCGGTTCGGCGATTGGGCACCATCACCATCATGCGCCCGCCGGGGCTGAGGACACGCCAACATTCATGTAAGAATGGCTGCTCCGCATCGACATGCTCTAGCTGATGCAGCAGCACAATGCGGTTTACGTGATTATCCGCTATGGGTAGGCGGTCTTCCATCATCATGCTGGCACGGTTCTCGCGGTGTGAAGGCCAGCAGATTGCGCCCTGCTCAGACGGCATAATGGGCAGCACTTGCGGGGTGTCTTTTTCGTCGCGTAGATACTGGCGCAATAACGGGTTGGCGTAGCCAATGCCCAGCATGACATCGCCATGTAGTTCAGGCCAATGTTTGCGCATGGCATAGCCTAGCTGCGCACGTACCAACCGGCCTAGGGCCGAGGTGTAGAATTGTCTAAGTTGTACGACGTCAGGACGTATCATGCACGCGCCAGATAGTTTACGGGTTAATCTCCTGAAGTGTCTTTAGCACCGCAGCGCTCTGACAGTAGCGCATCGATAGAGAATTTACCAGAACCGTAAACCAGGATGGTCAGGAAGCATAGCGCCCATAGCGCATGAATATTGATAAGCGGCAATGCAATCTGAATCAGAAATGTCATAAACACCAGACCCAGCGCAGCAGAGCGTGTCATGAGACCGAGCACCAGCATCAGGCCGAGCATCAATTCTCCGGCGGTCGCCATCGGTGCGGCTAATTCTGCGGGCAGCAATGGTACGGGGTGGATATCAGAGAATAGCAAGGTGACGTTTTCACCATTACCACTTAAGTAGTCCATGAGTTTGTTGTAACCGGAGCGGACAAAAATTTCGCCCATCCACAAACGAATCGCTAGCAGCACAAAAGACTCAAGCGCCGCACCAAGCCGTTTCACCTTGCACTCAAACGCGCAGGCCTTGGCCATGATCTTTTCCATCATCTCACTCCTCGTCATGTTTGATCAACTGATGGGCAATGAGTGTGCTCATCATCAGCTGAAAATTCTCTGCCTGCTCATTTTCCGGCACGCTTTCTAAAACAGATTCAATGGTGCCTTTGTTCGATAATTCATGCAAGCTTTTCCATACATGCTCTGGAAGTGGTTCGATGAGGACTTTGCGCTCGGGGCGGTGCAGCAGGAAGAAATGCTCGCCTTCATCAATCGCGGGGATCTCCCCCTCGCCCTTATGCAGCACGCAATAGCGCCATAGCGTATCGCATGGGTAATGGGTACTCACAAGCTGGATATCATCACGGAAATGCAGCTTTGTGCTCAGCAATGCGTCTGGATCTGTATCGACCCAAAAATGATGGGGCTTGATGGCTGTACGTTTGGCGAAGAAGCTTTGGTTCCACGTATATTCAAAACGTGCCATATCTGGCAAGTAAGGCAATGCCTCTGCTGGTGCGTAGCTTTGCAGCCATGTGGGGAAGGCTTGGCCCATGATGTTCATATTGGCCTGAGTCGGCGGATGCTGCGCAATAAATTTCTCGGCCATTTGCGCAAAAAACGCCTCGCCCACTAGCGCGGCTACGGCGCGATAATTCTCGGCCAAGGCGTCGGTTAGGGTGAGTAGAATATTGCGTCGATAAATATTGATACGCGCTGATTTAGCCGCCTGAGATTTGCTCATATGCGATATGAGTGCATCGGCATTTTGTTGCATCACGGCTTGGCTGAAATCCTGTTGTATGTTAGGCCACGGCATAGTCTGCCTCCTGTTGGTTGTGCGTATCCATGATATGATTAGCCAGATTGGCCTGCTCAAGCAGCACATTGAGTGCTGGTATGTCTTTATCCCATTCGATCAGGGTTGGTTTTGCACCGTATTTTTGAATGGCGCGCCTATAGAGCTGCCAGACCTCATCACAAACGGGCTGGCTATGGGTATCAATTAGCAATTGGGTATCCTCATCCACGGTTTCTCGAATATGCCCTGCTAAATGCATTTCTTGTACCAACTCTGATGGGATTTCATCGATCATTTCATTCGGGTCATAATCGTGGTTGTAGGCTTGGACATAGATGTTATTGATATCGAGCAGAATTTTACAATTCGTGCGCAGCGCAGCGGCGACCATAAATTCTGCTTCGGTCATCTGTGACGCTTCAAATGTCAGGTAGGTTGACGGGTTCTCAATGAGTATTTCGCGCCCCAGCGCCTGTTGCACACGGTCAATATTGCTGCATAGCGCATCTAATGTTTCGGTGTTGTAGGGTAGCGGCAATAAATCGCCTAAATGGGCATTGCCAGAGCGGCTCCATGATGCATGGTCCGAAACCAAGATTGGCTTCACCTCGTCAACTAAGCGTTTCAGCTCGGCCACATGCTCTTTGCAGACTGGCTCGCTTGCACCCAAAGACAGCCCAACGCCATGCAGGCTGATCGGATAGGATGCTGATAATTCGAGTAGAATATCGCGGTGATACCCACCTCCAAATGCATTCTCGCTATGGATTTCCAGAAAACCCACATTTGGTTTTTTCTCCAGCACGGCGTCGTAATGATCGAATCGTAGACCAATGCCGGCTGGTATGTGCGAGAGCGGCTCCATAAGGGGAATGGTGGGCTGGGCATGCACCCAACCCACATCCACTCACTTAGCTTTTAGGGGTGGTAGAACCACCAGCTAGCTTGTCGCATAGGCCAGCCGGCACATAGACCCACTCACCGCCGTCATTGTCTGATTTTGCTTGGCCAGCACAAGAGTGCGTGCCTGCAGCGTTCGCGCAGTCATTTTTACCTGCTTTAACGACGCCATAGCATTTCTCTTTTTCGGCTGCCGTGGCGGCAGTTGCACCTGCGGTTGCCAGCGCTGCTGTCATTGCCGTTGCTAGTACCGCTTTGCTCAATAGTGATTGTTTCATGGTTATACTCCTTTACCTGTTGAACCATTTCACATAGTGACAAGTGTGTCGTGAATAGATATAGCTTAGTGAATCTGAATTGGTAGCAACGAGTTTGTATAAATTATGTACGAAGGGTTAAATAGCTAGCACGATGCTTCAGCAACATCCCATAACCGAGTGTTTACAGTGGCTTGAAGAAGCCAAGGAACATCCACAGATTAACGAGCCAACTGCGATGAGCCTGGCGACCGTCGATGATTTGGGCCAGCCCTCTGCCAGAATTGTGCTGTGCAAACGTATCGATGAAGGTGGTGTGGTCTTCTACACTAATCTGAACAGCGCCAAAAGTGCTGACATTAAACAGAATCCGCGTGTTGCATTATGTTTCTTCTGGGAGCCGCTGGGCAAACAAGTGCGCATTAAAGGCGAAGCCAAACCTGTACCAGAAGAAGAAGCGAGTGCTTATTTCGCTAGTCGACCACGTGGCAGCCAAATTGGTGCGTGGGCATCAGAGCAGTCGAAAGTATTAGAGAAACCAGAAGTGTTGCGAGAGAAAATCACGCGACTGGAATCTACCTATGAAGATTTAGACATTCCCAAGCCGAAGCATTGGGGCGGCTGGCGAGTCGTGCCTGAGAGTATCGAATATTGGGTGGCGGGTGATAACCGCGTTCATGATCGCTGGATTTATGAAAAAATGAGCGAGCAATGGGTTCGTCACTGGCTTTACCCATAATTCTTTCTCTATTTGGAACAGTCTTACATTCTTTTCGATCCATCTGTTTGTTTTTCTAGCCTAGGCTGAGCGCGCGGTTCAGTATTACAGCATGATTAACTTATGACTGTAATACCACTATGTCCGCTATCTCCGACGAATTAAAATATCACATGGAACGCCAACGTATTAGTGCGCGTGAGCTTGCGCGCCAAAGCGACGTGAAATCGTCTTTTATCTATGATGTGCTAAGCGGCAAATCCAATAATCCATCTACGGTGAAGCTAGCAAAAGTGGCGCGTGTGCTTGGTATTAATTTGTCGCAATTGGTAGAGCCGAACCATGTGCAAGCCGTACCGGATATCAGCATTGTGTCATCAAATGCCTATGATGATTTATTTACGCCAACCCTGCTCAATCCGGCTCAGGCTGATACGGATATGTTAGAGCCATTTGCATTCTCGCAGAGATGGCTCAAACAATTATGCCCTCAAGCCCATAACCTTAATCAGGTTGCGTCACTTATTATCACGGGTGATGCGATGTCGCCTTCTTTATTAGCGGGTGATTATGTGCTGGTTGATCAATCGGCCACCCAGCCTTTTCCGCCCGGCTTTTTTGTGATTAAACAAGACAGCATGTATGATGTGCGCCGGCTAGAATATGTCTATGGCACGGACAGTAAGCGCATTCGTGTGATCGCCGATCACGACCATTACAGCCAGTACGAGACACGCCTTGATACGCTTAGTATTATTGGCCGTATTATCTGGCATGCGCGCAGCGTGTCTTAGGTGTCTTAGGCTGCGGCTTCGTCTAGATTGTAGTCCTGAATTTTGCGATAGAGCGTTGAGCGTCCGATGCCCAATCGCTTAGCAACTTCCGTCATCTTGCCATTATAATGACGAATCGCATAACGGATCATGTCGGCTTCTAGCTCGTCTATGGTGCGTACATTGCCATCACCATTGAGCACATTCACACGGCTTGATTGTTGCGATGCCTCTTGGATAAGCGGCGCCAACCCATCATTCTGTTCGAGCGTATTCAGCACGCCCAGATTGTGTTCAGCAAATGCGGTGACCACATGGCAGGATTGTACTTGTGGTTGGTCGCAATGATACAGCACATGCTGAATAATATGTTGCATTTCCACGTGATTACCCGGCCATTCATAAGATTGCATCAGGGTTAGTGCATCTTGGCTCCAGCTATAAACCGGGTAACGGCTGGTTTCACTTAAACGCCCAAGGTAATGATCTGCTAATAGATAGGTATCATTCTCACACTCACGAAGTGCAGGCATTGTGATGCTACTAGCCGTGATAAAATGGACAATCTTATCCACCGCAACCGAGGTGTTGCGCAGGAATGACTGACGGTCTGAGATACTGGTTGCCATCAATCGTGGGGCTTTGTCTTTGGCATTCGATTGCAGTGCTTGCAATGACTCTAGCACCAGCTCGCCTGCCTGATCGATATGCTTGATCAGCAATGTGCCACCGATTGCATCGAAGAATGCTTGCTGCAAGCCAGACATGGCTAGATCATCGCTTAAATATTTTTTGGGTTGAAAAACAACAAAGGGCTTTCCACTCAACTCACTAGAGCCATGAATCACACGAGCCAGACATTCTTTTCCGGTGCCACTCTCACCCTGAATAAAGATTGGGCGTCTGGTATGCATCAAGGCTTTTGCTTGTTTCTTCATGCTCGCAATCGCTGCGCTTTTGCCTACCAGATCAGGCAGCTGCATTTCATTATTTTGGAAACGACTCAGGCGGGCGACTTCTTTATCGAGGTTTGAGGCGCGTAGCACATTTTGAATCGATAATGATAATTGTGCGCGCGTGAACGGTTTAATCAGCACATCGCTTGCACCGGCCGCAATACATTCCTGCAGCTTATCGCTTGATGCAGCACACATAACGATGATAGGCGTCTGTTTATCTGCGTAGCGGATTTTGCGGATGAGTTGTGCGCCATTCAAATCCATCATGGCGCTTTGCGTGATAATGGCATCCGGGACGGGCTGTAATTTGAGCATCAAACGCTCTAGCGCGTCTCGCGCTGAGGTTGCAATGAGCGTATGAAACCCATAATTTGTCCGAATGTGATTAGCGAGCTGAAGACCTTGATCTTCATTGTCGTCAACAACCAAGATGGTTTGTGGCATATCCAAACCCCTCCCGACATATCTAGTTGTTATTGTCCTGATACAATACAATTTTGGATTGTATCAGTCAACCCAAAGATGAGGTGTGGATATAAATATAAACTTATTGGTTTATAAATCGCGCATTAGAAGAGCTTCTCTTCCATAATTGCAACCAAAAGCTGAAGCACAAATATATGTGTTTCCTGAATATGGGCGGTAACGCTTGATGGAACCCAAATATTTGATTCCTGAACACTTAATTCTTTTCCCTTTTCGCCCGTTAGCACCGCGCGATACATCCCGCATTTTTTCGCCTCGTCCAGCGCGCGCAGGATATTTTGGCTGCTACCTGACGTTGAAATGGCTATTAGCAAGTCTCCCTCTCGCCCGTGGGCTTGGATTTGTCGTGCAAAGACCTCTTCAAAGCCGTAATCATTGCCGACTGCCGTCAGAATACCCGGGTCTGCGGTGAGCGCCATCGCCGGTAGCGCCTTGCGGTCATTGACGAATCGCCCGACCAACTCGCCAGCAAAATGCAACGCATCGCACGCGCTGCCGCCATTGCCACAGACTAATATTTTATTGCCCGACTTAATGCATTCAGCCGCTTTCTCACCCAATGCCGCAATCGCGTCGCGGTGCTGCTCTACACACCCTTGAATCGCATCAAGGTGCTTGGCGAGAGATTGATCGACAAGGTTGGCAGCACTCATGCGCCCTCACCTTTGAGCGTTGCGATATGCTCAGCATAATGATCGGGACCGTCTTTAAATACGGCGGTGCCAGCGACCAGCACATCCGCACCCGCTTCAATGACTTGCTTGGCTGTTTCCGGATTAATCCCACCATCCACTTCTAAATCAATGGTTCGACCTGATGCATCAATCATCTGGCGCAGTGCTTCGATTTTAGGGAGCTGTGACGGGATAAATGCCTGACCACCAAAACCCGGATTGACCGACATCACCAAAATCAGATCGACCATATCGATGAGATATTCAATAGATGATGCTGGCGTTGCCGGACAGACCGAAATACCGGCCTTGATGCCATGCGCCTTAATGGCCTGCAGGCTGCGATGCGCATGCGGGCCTGCCTCTATATGTAGCGTGATAATGTCTGCGCCTGCATCGGCGAATGCATCGATCATCGGATCGACTGGCTCGATCATCAAATGCACATCGAGCGGTTTATCGGTGTAGGAGCGAATCGCTTTCACTACCGCCGGACCAATGGTGAGGTTGGGCACGAAATGGCCGTCCATCACATCGACATGGATGTAATCAGCGCCTGCTTCGTCAATGGCGCGCACTTCCTCGCCCAGCCGCGCGAAATCGGCGGAAAGGATAGAAGGTGCAATGCGAATTGGTTGTTTCATAATCTCTGCCTAGCACGGCTACTGGCGCGCTGCAACTAACTGTTGGCGCTTTTGGTTAAGCGGGCGGCGAAAAACCCGTCCATCCCGCCTTCATGCAACGCTCGCTGCGGCAAGGTGCGTAGCATTCCGTCTTTTATCCATTGCTCGGGCATTTCATCTGCGTTGATGGGCACGAGCGTGGCATCGGCGGTGCGATCTAGGAATGCGGCAATCTGGTCCTCGCCTTCGCAGGCATTGATGGCGCAGACGCAGTAAATCATGACACCGCCCGGCTGCAACCAGCCCCAGACATGGTCAAGCATGCGGCTTTGAATGGTTTGCATATGCTCGATGTCTTCGGGTGTTTTTTGATACAGCAAATCGGGGTGGCGGCGGATGGTGCCGGTTGCTGAGCATGGCGCATCAAGCAGAATGTGGCTATGTAGCTCCTCTGGCTGCCAGTCCATGACGTCAGAAATCACGGTTTCAGCTGACATGTTCAGGCGCACCATATTCTCTTTGAAGCGCTTCATGCGGTTGCGCGAGCGATCAAGCGCCACCACTTCTGCGCCCAGCGAGATGAGTTGCGCGGTCTTACCACCCGGAGCGGCACAGACATCGAGCACCGTCTGGCCCGCCACATCGCCTAGCAATTGCACAGGCAAACTGGCGGCCACATCTTGCACCCACCATGCGCCTTCGTCATAGCCATCCATCGATTGTACTGGCTGGTTGGGCAAGCGTAGCACATGGTCATTGATAGCGTGCGCCTCTAATTTTATGGCCCACACATCGACATCCTGCGGCACATATATATCGAGTGGCGGTTCTAACATTTGCGCGGTTGCTATTGCGTGCACTGTCTCTTCGCCGTAATGCTCGGCCCATTCCTGCCAGAGCCAATCGGGAAGGCTCACCCTAGCCGCATCAATGGCGGCGAAGTCCTTCTCGCCCTCGCGCACAACACGGTTAAGAATCGCATTGACCAGCTTGCTTTGACGCCCAACGCCGACAGCACGCGCCAGCTCAACCGAGGTATGTACTGCCGCATGGGCGGGAGTTTGCAAAATCAGCAACTGCACCGCGCCCACTCGCAGCACATGTAATAGCTCTGGTTTTTGCTCGGCATAAGGCTGGCTTAGATAGCCCTCTAGCAGCGCGTCAATCGCGCGGCCATAACGCAAGGTCTGCATAAGCAGGATACGTGCAAAGCCACGATCCGAGCCGCTTAGGCCCACCTCATCGAGATGTTCGATCGCGACATCCAGCGGCATTTGCTTGTCTATCACACGTTGCAGCATGGCAATGGCTGCTTTGCGGCTTTTTAGGGCGTCGGTCATTTGGTTTATATCCATTGGTTTTTTCTAGCGTTCATACCGGGTGTATGGCAGGATGCCCAGCAAAAAGGACAGTAATTTCATGAATGAGCCTAAATCACCCAAATCAGAAGACACCCATAAGCCCGCCCCTGAAGACTCGGATGATCGCGCGGAAGAGATTGGCGGCAGCGACAAGCCCGACCCTGTACGCTATGGCGATTGGGAAATTGGCGGCAAATGTGTTGATTTTTAGGTGTGGGCGAACGCATGGCTGAGATAAAGATTGCAACGATTCTGCCTGCGCGCGAAGGGTTCAGCCCGAAAGCCTTTGGTGCCATTAGCCTGACCATCCGCGATTTTATTGACCGCAGTGCTTACAAAAACACCTCTTATACCTATGGCTTGGTCGATGCGCCGGCCTTTGACGGGTTTCATTATCAACCGCTCACGCTTAAGCGTCGCTGGTATGAACCGCAAACGCGCGCTTATGTGCGCGAAGTGCTAGCAGCATTGAAAACGCAGCCGGTGGATTTGGTTGAGGTGCATAACCGTCCGAACATTGCGCTGCAATTAGCTTCTAAGCAATCCACTCCTGTCGCACTGTTTTTGCATAATGATCCACAGGAAATGAAATGTGCAAGACAGGCATCCGCACGCGAGAAATTGCTGCAATCATGCACCGCGATTTACTGCATCAGCGATTACATTCGCAACCGATTGCTAGAGGGATGCTCTGGCGATGCGTCGCATGTGCATGTGGTGCATGGCGGTATTGATGTGCCTGCACGCCCGGTCGCAAAGGTGCCACAGATTTTGTATGTCGGCCGCATGACACCGAATAAAGGCGCACTAGAATATGCGGAAGCATTGGCGCAGACTCTACCCCATTACCCTGAATGGAAAGGGGTGATGGCTGGTGGGCGACGCCATCAGGTAACCGAATCTTTGTGCCCGTATGAGCAAAAGATTTACGCGCAGATGGACGCCTTGGACGCACAAGCCATTCATCACGGCTTTTTACCTTACGCGGAAACGTTAGAGTGTTTTGCCAAAGCATCGATTGTTGTGGTGCCATCGATGTGGGATGAGCCTTATGGCCGCACCGCACTTGAGGCGATTGCGCATGGCTGCGCACTCGTTACATCTGGTCGTGGTGGGTTGGCCGAGATTGTTTCTGATTGTGGTATCGTATTAGAGGACGTCACACCGCAGCATATTAGCAAAGCATTATGCATATTGCTTGATGACCCTAAGACGTTAGAGGATTTCCAGAATAAAGGGTATGAGCGTGCGCAAGCCTTCACGCTGGATGAATGCAGCGCACGATTAGATCGCATTCGCGAGACAACATTAAACGTCAGAAAGTCACAGCATGCCGCCTAAGCCCCACACAGAAGAATCGGTGCTATTACAACGCATGCATTTGATTGCAGCATGGTCGACCATTCTGATTCCGATTGCCTGCGCGGTCAGTCGGGCGGCAGCCGATGGGCTGTTGATTCTGGTCGCTGTTTTGTTTTTAGTCAGCAGCGCGATTAGGCGTGACTTTTCTTGGGCGCGTGAGAGTTGGGTTGCATTGCTGCTAATATTGTGGGCTTACCTAGTGGCGCGCGGCATCTTCACAGCAGAGATGAAAAGCGCCCTGTCACGTGCAGGAGCGTGGGTGCGGTTTCCGGTCTTTACCGCCGCAATCTGTTTCTGGGTATTGCGCGATCCGGTATGGTTTAAAAAACTGATTATCAGCTTATCAATTGCCGTTGGGTTTATGCTGATTGATACCGGCATACAATATATTGCGGGCATAGAGTTACTCGGACGAGAGCCTTATCCGGGGGATGGAAGTCCGCGCCTGACCGGTCCGTTCAGTTCGCCACGCATTGGCATTATGCTGATCTGGATGAGCATTCCTGTGCTGGCATATTGGCTGGTTTCTGATAGCGGGCAGATGCGCAACGGGCGCACATTGGCAATGGGTGTCGCCTATACGTTATTGTTGGTCGTGATCGTCTTTATTACCGGCGAGCGCATGGCGTTTTTGTTAACCGGCCTTGCCTTTGTCATCGCGTTCTTCTTGCTGCCTATCCCCAAGAAATGGTTGTTGCTAATGGGTGGTATTGCTGCAGCATTAGTGATCGGCATGGCGACGCTTAATCCCGGTCTTGTGCAGCGTCAGATGAAATCAACCGAGCATGTCGTCAGTGAATTTAGCGGCTCGCATTACGGCCAAATCTGGGGCAGCGCGATTGCCATGTTTAAGGCGCATCCGATTGTCGGTGTTGGGCCCAAGCAATTCCGCGCGCGATGCCCAGAACCGGCATTCGGCCCGCTCGACCAGCTAGAGATTCGCTGCAATCTGCATCCGCATAATATGTATTTAGAGTGGGCTGTTGAATCCGGCATGATTGGATTGGCACTTTTTGCGGGCGCTTTTGTGTTGCTGATTCGCCGCGCTTTAGCCGACTTCCCAACATTAAAATTACAGCCCGTTTATTTAGGGCTGCTCATCACCCTATGCATCAGGCTATGGCCTTTGGCTTCTACCACCGGATTTTTCACCGCATGGTCTGCCGTACCATTTTGGTTAGTGGTTGGCTGGCTGTTGGCATTCTCTTACCAACATGGTAAAAAATAGCGCGATGATTATTTTGCTCTCACCTTCTAAAACACTGGATATGGAGTCGGATACTCCATTGAAGCTGCCATGCAGCGAACCCGCCTTGCTAAGTGAATCGAAGAAGCTGATCACCCAAGCGCGCAAATTGAGCATGGCCGATATTAAAGGGCTGATGAAAATAAGTGATAAGCTGGCCGAGTTAAATTTCGATCGCTTCAAGCGATTCAAAACGCCCTTCTCAAATGATAATGCCAAACCCGCTATGTATGCCTTTAAAGGTGATGTGTATGACGGGCTGGATGCAGAGAGTTTAAGCAAGGGTGATGTGCAATATGCCAATAAGCATCTGCGGATTTTATCGGGCCTTTATGGCGTGCTGCGCCCGCTTGATTTAATGCAAGCCTACCGCTTGGAGATGGGCATTAAACTCGCCAATCCGAAAGGCAAAGACCTGTATCAGTTTTGGGGCGATCAAGTTTCTGCAGAGTTAAATGCTGCAGCAAAATCGGCCAAGACTGATTGCGTCATCAATCTGGCATCGAATGAATATTTTAAAGCCGTCGACAAAGAGACGATTAAAGGCACCATCATTACGCCCGTTTTTAAAGAAAAGAAAGGCAATGGCTATAAGATCATTGGCCTGATGGCTAAGCGTGCACGGGGCAAGATGGCGCGCTGGATTATTGAGAATAAAATAGAATCATCAGATGAGCTGATCCGCTTTAATGTGGATGGGTATGCATATGATCCTGAAGATTCCACAACTGACATGCTCGTCTTTAAACGCGCGTAAATAAAACGTTTCGGTGCAATAGGGAGCGCATCGTATGGACACATTATTTTATCATGAAAGTGGCTTGCCGCAGGATGCCGTTTTGCTATCGCAGGATGCATCGCTTGTGGTGTTATGTTTTATCACCGCCGTATTATGTAGCGCTGCGGCGATGGAGTTCTTAGGCAACTCGCAGACGCTAGCCACCAAAGCCAAACGCTGGCAGATTGTTTTTACCACTGGCTTATTTACAGCTGCTATTTGTTTGTGTCATAGCCTTGGGTTGTTGGCGATTAAAGTGCCGCTACCCGTCGAGTTTAATCCGCAGCATATTGGCTATGAATGGTCTGGCGTGTTTGTGCTGTGCCTGATTGGCAGTGCACTTTTACAGAACCGACCCGTCTCTTTTTCACGCATTGCGTTGGCGTCGGTCGTTTTGGTTGCTGCTACAAGTTATGTGCAGATCAACTCATTGCAAAATTACATTGCCGGTGACTTTGTGCGCATTCCGTTCTCCGCTTTTCTTGGCTCTATTATTCTTTCCTATTTGCTAATTTGCTTTGGGCTATGGAATGTGTTCCATAGCAGCATTGTTACCGATAATCTGCATTTCCAGCGCAATCTGGTGAGTGTGTGCCTAATAGGCGCCGCCTTTACACTGCAGCATATTATGTTGGTGCAGAACAGCTTTGCGCTGCCCGGTTGGGAAAGCCATGTTGACTCGTTGGCCGACTTGCTTCAGGTCATCATTATTCATGTGATCATGTCTGCTTTGTTTGTGCTGGGTGGCATATTATTGCGCTTCAGACTATCCAGCCAAACGCAGCATAAAGTCAGCCAGCAAACGCTCAAACGTTGGCACTTTTTGTATCATGTGATGGCTGCGGTGACATTTCTGGCTGTTGCCTTCAGCCTATATACCAACCAGCAATTAAGTCAACTTCACGAAAAATCTATCACGGCAGAATCGATTTGGGAGCAGGTTTACCAACGCTCAGCGCGCATTTTAAATGCGGCACATCGGGTGCAGCGCATTGTGCGACTGGATGAGGCATCTACCGTGCATAGCGCGCTCGATGAAGCATCGTCGGTATTGATGAGCGCAACAGATGAGTTGGAGAAAGACATTCATGTCTTTGACCCATATACAAAAGACAATGTGCTAAGCGATGATATCGCTGCCATTGTAACACACGCACGCCATTACGTTGCCATGCTGGATGATATAGAGCAGCTCAATAATGACACGCTGTTTCCGATTTATGATCAATTGCTGTTAGCCGTAAATACACTTGAGCAAGACCTGTTTGCTGCGCATCGTGAAGTGCGCATGGTCGATACTAAATATACCGAGTTTTTCTCTAGCATCGAATATGCGATTGGCGGCATCACGCTCGCCATGATTGCGATGGTTATTATTTACGGTCGTAAGATGACGCAACGCGCGATGGAAGATGAGCTGGCTCGCCGTGAATCTGAAAAAGCTTACATGGAAGCCAAGGAAATTGCCGAGCGGGCGAACCGTGCCAAAAGTGACTTCCTAGCTACCATGAGCCATGAGATTCGCACCCCGATGAATGGTATTATCGGCATGGCTGATCTGCTTGGCTCCAGTGAGTTAGATACCAAACAGCGTATTCAACTCAATGTCATTCAGACTTCTAGTAATGCCATGCTGGAGCTTATCAATGATATTCTTGATTTCTCTAAGATCGAGGCAGGCGAGTTACGACTCGAAGAAATTCCATTCTCCTTGCGTCATGTGATCGAAGATATTGGTGATATGCTCTCGCTTCGTGCAGAGCAAAATGGCGTGGAGTTTCTTATTCGCGTTGACCCAAGGCTTCCCGATATGGTCATTGGCGACCCTACACGCTTCCGTCAGATTTTGATTAACCTGGTGGGTAACGCGACCAAATTTACCGAGAGCGGTCACATTCTATTGCATGTCTCCCGTGTGAAAAATGATGTCGAAAACGCGCATATTTATGTCGAAGTGCAAGATACCGGGATTGGTATTGCCGAGGAAAAACTCAACACAATCTTTAGCCGTTTCCAACAGGAAGACACCTCCTCTACCCGCAAATATGGCGGCACGGGGCTTGGGCTTAGTATCACGCAGAAGCTAGTCGAGCTAATGGGTGGCAAGATTGGCATTCGTAGTATTAAGGGCGAAGGCTCAACCTTCTGGTTCAAACTGGTATTGCCAATTGCCGATGTCACTTCGAAGAAGCTGATCAACCCACAAAAGCTGTTGGGGCTGAAACTGATGGTGATAGATGATCTGCCAGTTAGCGCTCAAATTGTGCGCGAAATGGTCGAACATTATTTCGCCGAGTGTGAAATCTTCCATGATTATGATAAAGCGCTGAAAGCATTGATGGATGCCAAGCAGACGCATGAGCCATTTCATATTGTCATGCTGAATCATCAGGCACGCGATGAAGAAAGCTTAGAGTTTGCTCAGAATGTCCGCCAAAGCCCAACCATTGCCAACACGGCTTTGGTATGCATGCAGACCGCTTCTAAACCGGGTGAAGCACAGGAAATTCGCAAAGCCGGATTTAATGGCTTTGTTACCAAACCCGTGCGCTTGGAAGCGCTGATCGATGTGATGTGCTTGTGCTGGGATGAACATAAAGAGCAGAAGAGTTATCTCATTACCAAACACACCGTCGATGAAGCACGCGAAGACGCGCCGCGCCATGTGCAAGACAAAGCAGTGCCAGAGACAAATGAAAGCAGTGCCAGCAAACTGCATGTGCTGGTCGTAGAGGATAATGACGTGAACCGCTTAGTGGCGGAAACTATGTTAACCAAGCTTGGTTGTAGCTGCGATATGGCTGAAGATGGGCTTTTGGGGCTGAATAAGATTCGCGATGACGGCAGCTATGACCTGATTCTCACCGATATTCATATGCCTAACATGAATGGGGTGGAAATGGCCGAGGCGGTCCATGAGATTGTGCCTGACGTGCCAATTATTGCCCTAACCGCCGATGTCACCAAGGATATGTTGGATCAAATTGCCGATTCTCCAATCAAGACCTATCTCAATAAACCTATGAAAGTTGAGGATTTACGCAAGGTCATGGAAGAATATGGCGGGCTGAAGGGCGAAGAGGACGATTAGGCCCAGAAATTTTGCTTGACTATCGAGGTCATTTATCGCATTTGTGTGCGTCCGAACCCTGTGGGGCCTTAGCTCAGTTGGTAGAGCGCTTGATTTGCATTCAAGAGGTCAGGAGTTCGACTCTCCTAGGCTCCACCATTTATTTTTCCCAGAATCCATGCAATCAGCACAACAGATTATTGATGCCCTAGCGCTTTGCCCGCACCCTGAAGGTGGCTATTTTCGCGAGACATTTCGCGATGAAGAGGTCAATGGGCGTGCGCTGTCCACTGCGATTTATTATCTGCTCGAGAAAGGGGATCGCTCGCATTGGCATCGCGTTGATGCCACCGAAATCTGGCATTGGTATGGTGGCACGCCGTTGCAATTATCGATTCAGGAAGGCGATGATGCGATCATCGATCACACGCTTGGGTCTGATCTTGCTGCCGGCCAGTTTCCACAAATTATTGTGCCCAAGCATGCGTGGCAATCTGCCGTGTCGCTTGGAGATTGGACATTGGTGGGCTGCACCGTATCGCCCGGATTTGAATTTGAAAGCTTTGAGCTAGCAGCGCCCGATTGGTCGCCAAAACGCTAAGTTGATTACTACCTCATCGAGAGATCGTCTGTAACCCCTGCTGCTTTTCTTGCATTCGTGAATACGGTGTTAATCGTGTCTTTATATAGCTGTTCTAAATCACCCTGATCTGTGAATTTTCCCGTTTCCAGCGCTTTTTGTACGACATCATAGACTCGGTCATCTTTTGCCGCTTTTAACAAATGCTCGATATAAGGGGCAGCTTTTTCAGCAGATACTGTGCGACCTGAATATATGGAAGATGGCACATCATTTTCTGGTTTACCGTCAAAATAATTATTTGTCAGAAATTCCCATGTACGTGACCATAATCGACCATGTTCAGCCTCTGCATCTTTTTCCCAAGAGGTGAAAGACATTTCGCCGCGAAGTGGTATCTTTTTCGCGTCTGCGCCACCAGAATTCAGCATGATATTTGCGTCATCTAACGCTCTTAGAAAATCAAAATGAAGATCTTGCTCTGCATTTGCTAACGCGCCTGATAACGCATTGGCATCTGATGTCTGGAAAACCATGATTTACCTGCCCGTATGTATTTTGCACCTGCATTAAATTAACATAGCCGCAAGGCTTAGAATGTTACAATTTCATTAATATCAGACTGATTTTTATTGATAATAATAAGCTCATGTCATCATTCTGTCATGCCCATACGTTATCCTAGAAGGGTAGCAATGGGAGCAAAATGGGCATAGACCACGACACAGAAATGAACCCACCTCATGCCGGCAATGCAATTGCCGAGCATCCCTATAGTCATGAGCGCATTCAGGCCTATTTAAAAGACCATTTACATCTGCATTATGACGGAGATCACGAAGCGCTCATTCGTCGTAGTATCGAAGATATGATGTATAATTTGCCCAACTGGGCGCAGGTGATTTGTGTAGCCAATAACCTAGAGTTGGAAATTGGTGACCGCGAGAATCTGGAAGAGATGGATAAGGGGGCGGCGGGTGATTTTTCAAGCCAACATAACAAAGCACGCTCATTGGGCTATCGCGGTAAAAACCCGGCGCAAGTAACCGGGCAGATCAAGCGCATCATGGCGCATGAGATTGGTCATGCGATAGATAGTTATTTTGGCGCATATGTTTCAGACAATAATTTATTTGAGAACCCTTACTCTTATGTTTCACGTATTCCGCATCATCCGACTTGGCCAGAGATTATGCCCGTGCCAACATGGAGTGAATCATTGGATCTACAGAAATTCTACCCGAATCATGAATTCCCGCATCTGCCAAACCTGAAAGGCATTGTTGCACATCTGGAAACGAAAAGATTAGTCGATGGCGAGTTGAAACCCTTTTATCATGAGAGCGAACACCCATCCGAAGCATTTGCCGAATTTTCTGCTGCTTATTTTCTACTGCATGATCGGCACAAGAATGATGAGGGCAAAGGCGTGCTCGGCCACAAGGGTGATTTTCGCGCTTTATGTGAAGAGAGTTTAGGCACTGGTGCCGAGCATTTATGGCATCATTACCGAGATGTGTTTTTACCTCTGATTGAGCAAAAAGCCATTGAGGTTCATCAGGAGAATTTATCAGCTAAAGCGCATCGTGGCCGCATGATGATGAAGGCTGCCACAGAAGGTGCGCAGAGAATGGGGTGCAGCCCTCCCTCACAAGAAGTGATCGACGCGATTATGGATCGCCCTCCGTCCATGAGAGGTATGTTTGAGCGTTTATTTCGTTATGCATCTGCCTATAACCCTGAATCTCCTTTGGTAGAGTCTATCTGTTGTATTACCTTTGATGCAGGCTATGAAAACAAGATGGTTCGCAACATGCTAAATGATGATAAGGAGCTGCGCGAGACGGTCGAAGCCCTCATTCATGATACGCCAGAAATTGCCAGGCATGGCGGTATGGATGGGTTGGTGTATGTGACTGGAAAAATCGTCGACCGTATGCAGATGTTAGCGCCTCAATATGAAGGCGAAGACATAGAGCGTGGCAAGCCGGAAAGTTACACGCGCTAAGACGCTTCGCGCTGTGCCTCGTCTTTCGTCTCAAATCCCATGACATGATAGCTCTGATCGCCATAGTCAAATTCTGAAACGAACTGGATTAAGTCGATGCGCTTATGCGCCGCGTAAGAGCGCGCGTTGCGTTTATTGATGAAGGTAAGCGCGAACGGGTATCGCTTTGCCATATGCTCACGTGCGAAATAGAACATATTTTCAAACAGACCTTGGCCGCGATAATCGGTATCGACACAGATCGGGCCATATTGATACGAATCCTCGGCGGTGGGTTGTTTACCGTTGAGCGTGAATTGCGGAATCAGGCTCGCCATATACTCAAAGATTTCCCATTGCGAGAAGTACGGCCAGCCAGCGGATGCCGCATAGGCGACGACTTTATCGCCATCTTTACCCACGCAAAGCCCCTCATCGGCAATGAGCTGCGCTAACTGCTCGTCGGAGAATGGGGTGGTCACAAACCCGTCAGACTGTTTCTCAAGCGGCAGAAGGCTCACCAGATTCTGCTCTTGCAGACGCTTGAACCCGTCCATGTCCGATAAGGTTGCAACGTGGTATGTGATCGTAGTCATATCAGCCTTGTGTTGTTTTCTTATCCTTTAACGCGTTTAGCTTCTTGCTTCCACCCCTAATCTGCTCTTGGCAAAAGACAGTCGGGTGCCAAGCTGGTATGGTGTGCTCATGAAGCAAGATGCTGTGCCGTATATTTGGCTGTTACTTTTGGTAGCCGCCCAGCTTACCGTCTCATTGATTCTCAATGATGGCGTGTTCTATTACGCGCTGGATGATGCTTACATCCATCTGGAGCTCGCCAATCAGATTTTATCGGGCAATTATGGCTTACAGGACGGCGAGCTATCATCGCCCTCCTCTTCGATTTTATGGCCTATTATACTCGCGCCTTTTGCGGTACTTCCCTTCTTCACGCTTGTGCCATTTATCATCAACTTGCTCGCTGCGTTGGCGAGCGTTGCGTTGCTGCAATCCTTCTTTCAGCAACATTTTGATGAAATCATACGCACCCACAAGGCAGCATATCGTGTCGCGCTATGCTCGATGATTGTGGGGTTAAATCTAGGCGGTTTGTGTCTGATTGGTATGGAGCACGGGCTACAGATACTGTGTGCCACCTTTCTGATCACGAGCATTTTGCATTACCAGATGGCCGGTGATTTCTCGCGCTGGAACTGGTTTGTGATTCTGGTCGCGCCGCTCATTCGCTATGAATGTTTAGCCCTTTCAGGTGTTGCGCTGGTCTGGTTCATGCTCAATACGCGCTTCTGGTGGTGCGTGTTTGCAGGTGGCGTCATCATGACGTTCCTGATTTTGTTCAGCCTATTTCTGCATTGGATTGGGTTGCCAACCATGCCGCTATCGGTGCTGGTTAAACAGGCAAGCGTTTCCATGATTCCGGGTGGCAGCATTACCTATAATCTGATGCAGCCTGCGGCGTGGGTAATGTTGGGTGGTATTGGCCTGCTTTATTACAAAGCGCGTGGCAATCCGGTCTTTACCTTTAAGGCGCTCTATATTGGCGGCATATTGATAATGGTCAGCCACCTATTGTTTGGCATGGTGGGTGTGCGTTACGATGCTTATGTTTGGGGCTTTGTGCTGCCTTTATTGCTCTTTTCTTACCGCTCTGAGATTCGGGCTTTCTTAGCCAATTCAAAACCGATTCTAATCTATGCGCGCATTGTTGTTGCACTCGCTGGCTTGATGGCACCATACAGCCTGTATTCGATGTATGAGGCGCCGGTTGCGACTCACAATATTGCGAGCATGCACGGCAATATGCATCGCTTTGCAACAGAGTTCTGGAAGCAGCCAATTGCGGTGAATGACATTGGACGCATCAGTTATGACAACCCACATTATGTGCTCGACATGGTGGGGCTGAGTAATTTCAAGGCATACCAGCTTGGTAGCGCGCATATGGCTAACCCGAATCGCGCTTGGATGGATTTGCTAGCCACGCAACATAATGTGCAAGCGGCGATGCTGTTTGAGAGTTGGTTTAAGCCGCATCTACCTGCTGATTGGGTGAAGGTTGGTGAGCTGAAACTGGATTGCTGTAACGTTGCGCTGCCGCAAGAGATTTTAAGTTTTTATGCGACTTCGGCACTCTCTGCTGATGCGTTGCGCGCGGCACTCACAGCGTTTCAGGCGGCCATTGGCGATGGCGCATCCATAGAGATTAAATAGCGTAATCTTGTAGCACGTAATCGCGGTCATGCGTTAGCACTGGCATCTGTCTGCGGATATTTGCGACCACTTCCGGGTCCACTTCCGCCATGATCACCTCTGGCTCGTCTCCCGCTTCGGCGAGCACCTCGCCCCACGGATTGATGATCATCGAATGCCCATAGGTCTCACGGCCCTTAGGGTGTACACCGCATTGATTCGGTGCAATAACATAGCAGCCATTTTCAATCGCGCGGGCGCGCAGCAATACATGCCAATGTGCCATGCCGGTGCGTTTGGCAAATGCAGCAGGCACGGAGTAAATGGTCGCACCACAGCGTGCAAGGTCACGATAAAGACGTGCGAAGCGCACATCGTAGCAGATCGTCATACCGATTTGCCCGCATGGAATTTCTGCAAGGCGCGCCTGCTTGCCTGATAAGAACCGGGCCGATTCCTGATAGGATTCACCATCACCAAAGTCCGCATCAAACAAATGAATCTTGTCGTAATGCGCTTCCAGCTCGCCTTTATCATTGATCAAGATCGAGCGGTTCGCCCATTTGCCGGATGTATCGATGGTGACAAAAATGGAGCCAATGAGAATGTGGCAGCGATGTTCTTTGGCGAATTCTAGCGCGTGTGCCAGACCGGGGTGGGGCTCCATGGTGTAATCTTCGCCCGCCTCTTCGCCGCGCATAAAGTACGCATTTTCAGGCAATGCAATCAGCTTTGCGCCACGGCCAATGGCGTCGCGCATCATGGCGTCATTCACTGTGATATTGGCGTGGATATCTTCGCCGGCATTCACCTGAACACAGGCGATCTTAATTGCTTCTTCCATGTTACTCAGTCGCGTTTGAATGTTCGGGCCAGACTTAAGACATATACCGCCCCAACGCCGCCATCGTATAATGCTTGGGTGCAGGCGTCAATCGTCGCGCCGGTTGTGATCACATCATCAATAAGCAACACCGATTTGCCGTGCAGATGGCTGGCATGCCTAGCGTTTATAGCAAAAGCATCCATTACATTTTTAAGCCGCTCCTCGCGTGGCAGGCTCGCCTGTGCTGGCGTGTTACGCGTGCGGGTGAGTGCACCAGAAAGCATCGGAATCTGCGTGCGTTTACTGAGCGCAGCGCCTAATTGCGCCGATTGGTTATAGGTGCGCCATAGCATGCGTCGCCAATGCAGCGGCACGGGAATGATGACATCGCAATGAGGCAGCATATCGGATGCGGCGCGCTGCATCATCGTGGCGAAGGCCGGAATGCGGTGCGTCTGATCCGCATATTTCATGCGTGTAATAAGCGGGCGGCTGACCTCATCATAATGCAGCACTGTACGCGCTTGCAAATAGGTTGGGCGCGCCTCAATACATTCCATACAGTGGCTTTTCTCATCAATCGGCGCATCGAATGGTTTGCCGCAGCAATCACATAGTGGTTCAGAGACAAAGCTCAGCTCATTGAAGCAGCTAATACAAAATTGCTGCACTGTATCAGTGGGTTGCTGGCAGGCCGGACAAAGCGGCGGGAAAAAAGCATTCAGCCCGAAATCGACGACAGGCTTGGTTTTTTCACGAATATTGCGTACAAGAATGCTCATGGAGAAAGAAGCTAGCACAGTTTTTAATCGTCGTCTGCTGCGAAAACAACGCAACCGCGCAGCGGGTTCTATTGCTTCTGCCGATTTCTTGATGAAAGAAGTAGCTGAGCGATTAGCGGACCGGCTTGACGATATGGCACGCGAGTTTCCTATTGCGATTGATCTGGGTGCGCATCATGGCGTACTGCAAACCGCCCTGAAAGACCGCGGCAAAATCCATCACCTGATTCAGACCGATCTGAGTGATCGCATGATTGCACAGGCCGTTGGCGAGCGCGTGGTATGCGATGAGGAATGGCTACCATTTAAAGACCAAAGCGTGGATTTGGTGATTAGCGGGTTAAGCCTGCAATGGGTGAATGATTTGCCCGGCACGTTGATTCAAATACGCCGCATTTTAAAACCCGATGGATTGTTTTTGTGCATCCTTCCCGGCGCGCTCACCTTACATGAATTGCGCGAGTCATTGGCGCATGCCGAAATGGCATTGCGCGGTGGTATCAGCCCGCGTGTCGCTCCGATGTTAGAGGTACGTGATGCCGGTGCATTGTTGCAGCGTGCGGGGTTTGCCCTGCCGGTAGTCGATAGCGATATGCTGCAGATACGTTACCCGAACGCGCTACGTCTGTGGCATGAACTACGCGCGATGGGGGCAGGCAATTGCTTGGCCGATCGGGATAATAAAATCCCACCACGTGATTTGTTTGCGAACGCAGCTGCGCATTATGCGGAGCATCACTTGGATGATGAAGGGCATATTATTGCATCGGTAGAGCTATTGACTCTCACTGCATGGTCTCCCCATGCATCACAGCAGCAGCCTGCCAAACGCGGCAGCGGACAAGTATCGCTTGGTGAGGTGTTAAGCCACTAGGCTTTGATCTGCAAAGTAATCGCGCAATGCCGCCACCAATGGTTTATCGGCGGGTGGCATCGGCAGCTCATTCATTTCATGCGCGAATTTCCAGGTGAGGGCCTGGCCTTCTTTACCTTGCGGGATGCCTTCCCATTTGCGGCATAAATAAAGCAACATGAGCAGTGAGAAATCGTCGTAATCGTGGCTGACGAAATTGAATTCGCTGAGGCAACTATCGCATAAATCGATGCCCAGCTCTTCTTTGATTTCGCGACGCAATGCTTGTTCTGCGGTTTCATCCGGCTCGACTTTGCCGCCGGGAAATTCCCACATGCCTGCAAGCTTTTTGCCCTCTGGACGTTGCGCCAGCAAGATGCGATTATCTTGATCGATCAGTGCGACAGCGGAGACGAGCACCTGTTTCATTAGCTGCGATAATCCGCGTTGATCGCGATATATTGTGCGGTCAGATCAGACGTCCAGACCTTGGCATTGCCAGAACCTTTGCCAACATTGACCTGAATGTTGATCTCTTGGCCTTTCATATGCTCAGCCACTGGCGCTTCGTTGTAGCCATCGACGACTGCACCATTATGGGTGATTTGCACGCCACCGATGCGCACATCGATGTCATTAGACGGCACGGATACACCCGACTTACCAACCGCCATGATCACACGCCCCCAATTGGCATCTTCGCCTGCAATCGCCGTTTTAACGAGCGGTGAATTGGCAATCGATTTGGCAATGGTTTGGGCGTCTTTATCGCTCTTAGCGCCTTTCACAACGATCTGGACGAACTTACTCGCGCCTTCGCCGTCGCGCACAATCATTTGCGCTAGCTCAACCATCACTTCCTGAAAGCCCGTGACAAAGGCCGTGCTGATAGGGTCTTCCAGACAGGTAATCGCAGCATTGCCAGCTTGATTGGTGGCGAATGCCAAGACGGTGTCGTTGGTAGAGGTATCGCTATCAACCGTGATGCTGTTGAAAGATACCTGATTGGTCTCAGAGAGAATCTCTTGCAGTGCAGGTGCGGTAATAACGGCATCGGTGACGATATAGGCCAGCATGGTTGCCATGTTTGGCTCGATCATGCCGGAGCCTTTGGCAATACCATGAATGGTGACTTGCTCGTCACCCACCAGCACTTTGCGGGTAGAGAGTTTGACAAAAGTATCGGTGGTGCGGATAGCGTCTGCCGCATGCCCCCACCCTTCAGAGCTTAAGTGGTTGACCAAGTCTGGCATGGCTTGAGCGATTTTATCAGTTGGCAACGGTTCGCCAATCACCCCCGTAGAAGACATCAAGACTTCGTCTGGATTGCAGTCGAGTGCTTCTGCGGTGGCCTTCACGCAGGTTTGAATATCCTGCATACCCTGATCACCGGTGAAGGCATTCGCATTGCCTGAATTAACCAACAATGCACGTGCGGCCCCATGCTTCACTTTGTCTTTGCACCACACAACCGGCGCGGCGGCTGTGCTGGATTTGGTAAACACACCAGCAACACGCGTGCCCGGTTCAAAGACCATCAGCAACAAATCGTCGCGATCTTTATATTTGATGCCGGATGCAACCGAGCCAAGCATGACACCACGTAGCGGTTCCAAATTAGGAACCGATTCCGGTGCGAGCGGAGAAACCTTCTCAGACTGTCCCATCTAAGCGCTTACTCTTGGCTTTGGTCAGGCGTTTTGGTGAAGTCTTTTTCTTTACCATTTGCGCTGAAATATTTGACGTTGGTCTGATCCACCAAACGATTCACATAATCATTCAGTCTTTTTTCGACCAGATTTGCGCGCAGCTCGTCTTTAATTTTGGCATATTCTGGTGTTTTCACCTTGCGGCGGTCTTCCAGCTTAATGACGTGCCAGCCGAAGCTACTTTTTACAGGGTCAGAGATTTCACCCTTTTTCAGCTTAAAGGCAACATCAGAGAATTCTTTGACCATCACGCCTTCTGCGAAGAAGCCCAGATCACCGCCTTGGGCTCTGCTGCCTTTATCGCGTGATTCTTCTGCGGCCAATTTTTCGAAATCCTTGCCATCATCAAGTTTTTTCTTGATCGCTTTGGCTTTGCTTTCTTCATCAACCAGAATATGACGCGCACGCACCTCTTCTTTGTTCTTATTCTCTTTCACCAGATCATCATAAGCCGCTTTGATGTCTTTTTCAGAGATCATCTTCTCGGTTTTATGCTCGATGTAAGAACGAACAGCGATTTTGCGGGTCGCTTCATCTACTTTGGCTTTTACTTCTGCATCATCAAGAATGCCTTTTTCTTTCGCTTCATCGTATAGCAGGTACTCACTCACCACACCGCGCAGGATGTTCTGGCGGATTGGCTCTTCGATTTTTTCAAACTGTGGTGCCGCGCCTTGCGGGAACAGGCCAGACCAGATTGACTCGACTTCTGATTTCTTAATTTTCTTATCGCCTACTTCCAAAATCACATAATCAGAGGCGAATGCAGCGCCAGCAAGCAGCATTGATGCGCTGGCAGCCAAGGTAAAAGCTAGTTGTTTCATGAAAAAATCCTAATTTGTGCAGAATGTTTGTTTTTGCCCTATGCCATATGGCATAAAAATCAACGACTTTCAAGCACAGGCTTGCAGGGATATATTGACATTATGGCCCTTGGTGCCTATCTGTTCGCTGTTAATTAGGATTCATCATGGTTTCAGCTTTAGCCAAACGTTTTTTCGGAAGCGCCAATGACCGTCTTGTTAAGGGCTTTGCGCGCGATGTCGAACTTATCAATGCTTACGAAGAGTCTATGCAGGCGCTCTCAGATGATGAGCTGCGCGCTAAGACTGACGAATTTATCCAGCGATTAGAAGCGGGTGAGACCGAAAACGATCTTCTGCACGAAGCGTTTGCCGTGGTGCGCGAAGCATCAATTCGCACGCTGGGCATGCGCCATTTTGATGTGCAGCTAATTGGCGGCATGGTGCTGCATCGTGGCCTGATCTCGGAAATGAAGACGGGTGAAGGTAAAACGCTGGTCGCTACCCTACCCGCTTACCTGAACGCGATTTCGGGCAAAGGTGTGCATATTGTTACCGTAAATGACTATCTGGCAGAGCGCGATGCGACCTGGATGGGTCATATTTACGAATTTTTGGGCTTAAAAGTCGGTATCATTAAAAATGATCTGGATGATGATGAGCGCCAAGAAGCCTATCGTTGCGACATTACCTATGCGACCAATAATGAGCTGGGTTTTGATTATTTGCGCGATAATATGAAATATAGCCGTGAAGAGATGGTGCAGCGTCCGCACCATTACGCGATTGTCGATGAGGTTGATTCCATCCTGATTGACGAAGCGCGTACTCCACTGATTATCTCTGGCCCGACAGAAGATAATTCTGAGCTATATATTGCCGTTAATCGTTACATCCCGCAGATTCCAGAAGAGCATTTGGAAGTGGATGAGAAAACCAAATCGGTCACGCTTAATGAAGATGGCGTAGCCGCGATTGAGGAAAAGCTTCAGCAAGCCGAAGTGATCAATCCTGAATCTAGCCTGTATGACATTGATAATGTCTCGGTAGTGCATCACCTGAATCAGGCATTGCGCGCACACAAGATGTTCAGCAAGGATGTCGATTACATCGTGAAAGACAATAAGGTGATCATCATCGATGAATTTACCGGCCGTATGATGGAAGGCCGCCGCTATTCAGATGGCTTACATCAGGCGTTAGAAGCGAAAGAGCATGTCTCGATTCAGAATGAGAACCAAACGCTCGCATCGATTACGTTCCAGAATTACTTCCGTCTGTATCCGAAGCTGGCAGGCATGACCGGTACAGCGATGACGGAAGCCGCCGAATTCAATGATATTTATGGATTAGATGTGGTTGAGATTCCAACCAATGTGCCCGTTGCGCGTGACGATCAAGATGATTGGATTTACCGCACCATGCGTGAGCGTGACGATGCCGCGATTGAGCTAATCGCCGAATGTCATAAACGCAAACAGCCTGTGTTGGTTGGCACCATCAGTATCGAAAAATCCGAGGCATTCTCGAAGACACTGAAGAAAGCAAAAATTCCGCATTCGGTTTTGAATGCACGCCACCACGAAAAAGAAGCGCATATTATTGCGCAGGCGGGGCGCCCGGGTGCGGTGACCATTGCTACCAACATGGCGGGTCGTGGTACCGATATTCAGTTGGGTGGCAATGTCGAGATGCGTATTGCTGAAGAGACTGCAAGCCTCACTGATGAATCTAAGCGCAATGCGGCGATTGAGAAAATTAAACAAGAAGTCGCGCGCGATAAAGAGCTGGTGAAAGATGCTGGCGGGCTATTTGTGATTTCAACCGAGCGCCATGAAAGCCGCCGTATTGATAATCAGCTGCGCGGTCGTTCGGGCCGTCAGGGTGACCCGGGCGCATCCCGTTTCTTCATCTCACTCGAAGATGATCTGATGCGTATTTTCGGGTCTGAGCGCATTGAGTCTATGCTCTCTAAGCTGGGCATGCAGGAAGGTGAAGCGATCAATCACCCATGGATGAACAAAGCCATTGAGCGCGCGCAAGCGAAGGTCGAGCAGCGCAACTACGAGATTCGTAAGAATCTGCTGAAATTCGATGATGTGATGAATGATCAGCGTAAGGCGATCTTTGAGCAGCGTATTGAGCTTATGGAAGCAGAGGATGTTTCTGAAGAGCTGGAAGATATGCGTGATGACGTCAATGAAGGCATTGTCGGCGCACATATTCCGCCACGCTCCATGCCAGAGCAATGGGATGCGGACAGCTTGGAAAAAGATGTGTTCCGCATTTACGGCATTGAGCTGCCTGTTACGCAATGGGCTGATGAAGAAGGCATTGCCGATGAAGAAATTCTAGAGCGCATTGATAAAGCCGTTGATGAGCATTTTGCCAAAAAGCGTGAAGCGTTCGAGCCAGAGCTATATAAGGTCGCGCAAAAGCGCGTGCTATTGCAAACACTCGATCAGTTATGGAAAGACCATCTGTTATCGCTTGATCATTTGCGTCAGGGGATTGGTTTGCGTGCTTATGGTCAGCGCGATCCGCTGAATGAATATAAGCAAGAAGCTTTCTCGCTGTTCGAGCACATGCTGCACCAGATGCGCGAAGTGGTGACCATGCGCATGGCCCATTTGCAAATCCGTGTGGAAAGCCCGGAAGAGCTGATGCAAATGCAGCAGCAACAGCAGATGCAGGAAGGCCGCGTTGATCCGGCATTAGCCGATGAAATGCAGCAACCTGTAGAGACGGTGCATAACCGCGTGAAGGCCGAAGACCGCGACCCTAACAACCCAGCGACATGGGGCAAAGTCGCACGCAATGAGCCATGCCCATGCGGCTCTGGCAAGAAATATAAGCAGTGTCACGGTAAGATTGTTTAAAGGCTGAATCATGCCCATTTATGCAATAGAGCAGAATAACACGCACTATGTTCTACTCTACATGCATATCCCCAAAACTGGCGGTACATCGATTAGTCAATTCATGACTGGTTTGGGGTTTACCGAATATTATGGCGCGACCGATGATGTTATCAAACATGTAAGCAGACGACCGCCTGCGCATTTTGATTATGAAATATGCGACACATTATTTGATCTGGAAAAAATCAC
>JALEGK010000043.1 GCA_022763105.1 Rickettsiales bacterium
TGGCAACAGAAGCGGCATGGTAAACCCCATCCGGAGCAAGACCAAATAGGGACAACATTCATGCGTTCCACATGCGTTGTCCGGGTAGGTTGCTAGAGAAATATGGCGACATATTTCCCAGATGAATGATCATCACCGCTTTTGCGGTACAGAACCCGGCTTATAGCCCTTCTGACAAAATCATCTCCATAAATATTGATATAAATCAATGTAAAGTAAAAATTGTGCACAGGCGCGATATTGCCCTGTTTTGCCCAATAAAGGCTTGACTTGCCCCAAATAAAAACATAGAATCCCAAATATACCCAAGAAAAACCAAAACAGTCCAAAATAGGGCGACACGGTGAGCGAAGAATGTTTTGAGACCTAAATGCTCACCAAAGAGATAAACCGGGGTTGGTTACGCAAAGAGGAAAAGGCGGCAATGACCGCCTCCCCGGAGCAGCCCCAGACGCAGAAGAAGCGGGTGAGTAAATGGCATTATTTTTGTCCAGCTATGAAAAGAAGATCGACAAGAAGGGGCGAGTGTCTGTTCCTGTTCCTTTTCGCGCTGCGCTTGCCGGTCAGAATTTCAACGGCATTATCGCTTATTCTTCATTCGTTAATCCATGCATCGAGGCGTGTGGCATGGACCGCATTGAATCTCTGCATGAGCAAATTGAGTCCTTGGATCCCTTCTCAGAGGAAAGAGATGCCTTTGCCACTGCTATTATGGGTGGCAGCGTGCAGTTGGCTTTTGATGGGGAGGGGCGTGTGATGTTGCCTGAGCTGTTGCTGGCCGATTCTTCGATTGTTCAAGAATGCGTGTTTGTTGGTAAGGGTAAGACGTTCGAGATTTGGGAGCCAAAAGCATTCGCTGAATATGAGGCGCAGTCGCGCAAAATGGCAAAAGAGAAACGTTTGGCGTTACGTGCGGATTCTCAGCGCGGAGGTGCGGCATGAGTGAGCAGTCAGAACAGCCGCATATCTCGGTAATGCTGAATGAGGTGATAGAGGCGTTGAAGCCTGCGGATGGTGAAACGTATGTAGATGCAACCTTTGGCGCTGGCGGTTATACGCGCGCTATTTTGGATGCTGCGAAATGTTCGGTGTACGCGATTGATCGCGACCCGCAAGTGGTTATGCTTGCCGATGCACTTGCCCGGGATTATCCCGGGCGCTTTCTTTTGCTTACAGGGTGCTTCAGCAACATGTTGTCTCTGCTAGAGGAGCAGGGTGTGTCGTCGGTGGATGGCATTGTGATGGATTTGGGTGTTTCATCCATGCAGCTCGATCAGGGCGAGCGTGGGTTTTCATTCCGCTCTGATGGTCCGCTCGATATGCGTATGTCGTGCGAAGGGGTGAGTGCTGAGGTGTTGGTGAATACGCTGCCAGAAAAAGAGTTGGCGAACATCATCTACCAATATGGGGAAGAGAAAGCGTCTCGAAAAATTGCTGCGGAGATTGTGCGCGAAAGAGATATTGCGCCGATTCAAACGACGGGGCATTTAGCAGATATTGTGCGCCGCGTGGTTAAGCGCGTAGGCAAGGCTGACCCTGCAACGCGCACCTTTCAAGCGTTGCGTGTGCATGTCAATGATGAGCTGGGTGAAGTGCAAAGAGCACTCGCTAATGCACCGCATTTGCTGCGCCCGGGTGGTCGCCTAATTGTGGTTACATTTAACTCGTTAGAGGATCGCATTGTGAAGCGTTTTATGCGCCCTAAAACGCCGTCGGTATCGCGTCATCAACTGTCTGCCATGTTGGAGGGTGATGCAAACCAGATCAGATTATTTGAAGAGCCGGGCAAAATGCCGGTGCTTCCTAGTGACGAAGAGATTGATAACAATCCACGTGCTCGTTCGGCTAAATTGCGTGTAGGGGTTCGCACGCAACATGCAATAGAGCGCGTGGAGGAATCTGTTGAGTAAAACCTTTTCCAATATCCGCTGGATTATCTTTTTTGCGTTTGGTGCGCTGATGATTCATTTGGTGAAATACCAAGTAGAAGATGTGCGCTATGAGGTGGATGGTTTAGAAGCGCAATTGGTTGCCGAAAAAGAAGCTTATTCGTTACTTCAAGCCGAATGGTCTTACCTAAATCGTCCGGGGCGCCTAACCATATTGGGTAAAAAATATTTGCAGATGGATATTCCAAAGGCGCAGCAAGTCGTTGATTTGAGTGTGCTTGATTTAATGGATATGGAGCGTGATCGTTTCGCGCATGCGGAGCGTTAAGCATGTCACGAAAAATGTACCGACATACTCGCCGCCCTGCTAGCCGTATTGTTCGTGGCGGTAGCCGTACTACAAAAATTATCGAGCAGAATCATTTGCGTTTGCTTGTTGTTATGGCATGCTTTGTGTGTGGATTCCTCATGCTGGTTGCGCGTTTGATTGAGGTTGGATCGATCGGTGCGGGCTCTATTCCGTTTAAGCGTTTGGTCACAGAGCCGCAGCTTATTTTGCGTGTCGATGACCCTGCTGGTGAAGTAGTGGTTGAGGAAGACCCCGCAAAATTCAGACGCCCAATTGTTGATCGCAACGGCATGGTGTTGGCATCAAATATTCGCTCTGCAGCATTGGTTGCAAACCCTACGCTGATCCGAGATAAGCAAGGCGTGGCGAAGCGTTTATCGCGCGTGCTGAAAGGTGTGAATGCTAAGTTGATTTATGAAAAAATCAATAAGCCAGGCATCAAGTTTTCATACATCAAGCGTCACTTGACTCCGGGTGAGCAAGAGAAAGTAAATCGCTTGGGTGTGCCGGGTTTGTTCTTTGAAACGCATTACCGTCGCGCTTATCCGTTCGGTAAAGAATTCTCGCATGTGCTTGGATATGTCGATGTCGACAATAAGGGGTTGGCTGGTGTGGAGCGTGCGTTTAATCAAAAATTGCTAGACCCAATAGAGCGCAACAAGCCGCTTGCATTGTCGCTCGATGCGCGAGTGCAATCGGTGGCGTGCCGCGAAATTTATAACACGATGAAGTCCTATCGTGCGAAAGGTGCGGCAGTGATTGTCGCAGATGTGGATACGGGAGAGTTGCTTTCCATTTGTAGTTTGCCGTCGTTTGATCCGCATAAACCAGGTAAAGCAAAAGCGCAGCAAATTTTTAATCGCGCGAGCTACGGAGTCTACGAATTAGGATCTACTTTTAAAACATTCACCTTGGCGATGGGTTTGGATAAAGGCGTGGTTACCATGAAGGATAAGTTCGACGTATCCAAGCCCGTACGCGTTGGTGGTTATGCGATCAATGATGATCACAAGAAACATGATTGGTTGAGTGTGCCAGAGATTTTTGCCTATTCATCGAATGTGGGTACGGTAAAAATTATGATGGATGTCGGCGCGGATTATCAGCAAGAATTTTTGCGCAAAATTGGTATGTTTGATCGTGTTGATTTAGAGGTGCCGGAGCTAGCGTCGCCACTGCTTCCGCAAGAATGGCGCGACATTAACATGATGACGATTTCATATGGTCACGGTATTTCGGTAACGCCAATGCATTTGGTGCAGGGCATTATGAGCGTGGTCAATGGCGGCTATAAAGCGAAGCTGTCTGTGCTGAAGCAAGATGCCTCGATGCAGCCGAAAAAAGAGCGCGTAATGAAAGAAATTACGTCGCATCATGTACGTATGTTGATGCGTTATGTTGTGCAGCATGGCACAGCAAAAAATGCGAATGTAAAAGGCTTCCGTGTGGGGGGTAAAACCGGCACAGCGGAGAAGATTGAAAATGGTCGTTACCAGAAAGATAAAAAGATTGCGTCTTTCGTTTCGGTCTTTCCGGTCGAGCAGCCCA
>JALEGK010000044.1 GCA_022763105.1 Rickettsiales bacterium
CTTGGCCACCTTCAGATTCGCCTCTGTCGTTTGAATCAAATCATTGACCATGCGATTAATCATTCGGCGAATGACCTCATGCGTCTGACGTTGACGATCAAGGGTTGGGTGATTTTCTAAAATCTCCGTCACCAGATCACCAATCATCGGCAGCGCTGTTAAATCTTCCAGTGTGAACAGCTTGGCACGCAATCCATCCTCGATATCGTGGTTATTGTAAGCCACATCATCGGCAAATGCCGATAGCTGAGCTTCCGCACTTGCAAATGTATCAAGCTCTAAATCATGCTCTTTGATATAGGACACAATCGCACGTGGCGGATGTTTCAGCGGACCATTATGTTTAGCCAGCCCTTCTAATGTTTCCCATGTCAGGTTCAGCCCATCAAAATCGGCGTAGCGTGTCTCGAGTTTGGTGAGAATACGAATCGTCTGAGCATTATGGTCAAAACCACCATAAGGCTGCATCACCTCATCCAAACCATCCTCGCCCGCATGGCCAAACGGGGTATGCCCCAAATCATGCGCCAAAGCTAACGCCTCTGCCAGATCTTCATTAAGCCCCAAGACACGGCTCATTGAGCGGGCAAGCTGAGACACCTCCAAGCTATGGGTCAGACGCGTACGGTAATGGTCGCCTTCATGATTCACGAATACTTGGGTTTTATACTCCAACCGACGAAAGGCGGCGGAGTGAATAATACGGTCACGATCACGCTGATGCGGGCTGCGGGTCAGGCATTCATCTTCATTGAATAACCTTCCACGTGTTTCTTGCGGGTGGCAGGCATAAGGCATCAATCTAGCTAAGCATTGCATGATTAAGCAGCTACTATGATTTAGAGATTCGCGCAAGAAATGATGCCAAAAGCTTGCAATTTTCTGCCAAAAACTTACATTTGTAGTATGGATAAAACGATCGACATTTCAGACAACGCAGCCAAGCGCATTTCCTACCTGCTCTCCACCGAGCCAGAAGGCAGCAAATTGCGCGTCTCCATCTTGGGTGGCGGCTGTTCTGGCTTCCAATATAACTTTGAATTCGATGATAAACCCGTCAACGAAGACGATCTGCTGGTCGAAAAAGATGGCGCAACCGTCGTGATCGATGAAACCTCGCTTGATATGCTGGGCGGTTCCATGATCGACTATGTCGAAACCTTGGGTGCCGCGGCATTCGAAATCAAAAACCCCAACGCAACAGCGTCCTGCGGTTGCGGTAATTCATTCGCTGTTTAAGTTTAAGGAGCTAATCTATGGTGCAAATCGCGACATGGAATGTCAATTCCATCAAAAGCCGTTTGCAACACCTGACCCAGTGGCTTCAAGACAGCGGTGTTGATATTGTTTTGCTGCAAGAAACCAAAACCGTCGATGACGCCTTCCCGAAGATGGAAATTGAAGAGCTGGGTTACAATATCGCCATACACGGCCAAAAAACTTATAATGGCGTTGCCATCCTCTCGAAATTCCCAATCGATGATGTGGTCTGCGGACTGCCCGGCGATGATTCCGATGAACAAGCACGCTATATCGAAGGAGTGATCTCACTGCCAGAAAACGCGATCCGTGTCGCATCCATTTATGTGCCCAACGGCCAAGCCGTCGACTCCGAAAAATTCCCATACAAAATGAATTTCTTCGAGCGCTTACACAAACACGCCGCTGAGCTTATGAGCTATGATGAAGTCTGTGTACTGGGCGGTGATTATAACGTCGCACCGGAAGCACATGACCTTTATGATCCAATAAAGTGGGATGGCAAAATTTGTTATCACCCGAAAGAGCGCGAGCATTTCCGCCGCCTCACCCATGCGGGTTGGTATGATGCGTTCCGCCTGAAAAACCCGAGCCTGCAACAATATAGCTGGTGGGATTACCGTGGCGGCTCCTATCAAAATGGCGAAGGCCTACGCATCGATCATTTGCTACTATCGCCAAGTGCAACAGATATCTTGGAATCTTCGGTTATTGATGAAACCCCAAGAGGCTGGGAAAAACCATCCGATCACACGCCGGTGATTGCGACACTGGCCGCCTAACTAATTTTCGTCAGAACGGAATACTTCGTAAATCACAGGGTCTTTAGCCTCTTCCAGCTCTTTATCTTGCTGGTTGATCTTGAATGCCAAATTCTGGTCATACGGGAATTCTTCTGGGGTGGCAGGCTCTTCCGCGCCAGCAGGTGCCGCACCGCCAGCCGCCACTTCCATATGCTGTAACGCTTCGGCTAATTCTTCTGCCTCTTTTTCATCTGCAGGGCAAACCTGATTACGACCACTATTCTTTGCCTGATAAAGCGCCGTATCAGCACGCTTGAGCAAATGCTCCGGCAGATCACCTTCAAGATTCAGGGTAGAAACGCCAATACTGAGCGTTTTGTTTATCTCTCCCACCTCATGCGAGACCTTAAATGGCGTAGACTCTACCGTCTTACGCATACGCTCTGCCACATCACGCGCTGCCTGAAAGTTAGTCTCCGGCATCAGCATGACAAATTCTTCACCACCATAACGTGCAGATAAATCGGCACTACGTGTCGACTGAATAATAATATGTGCCAATTGCTTAAGCACCTCGTCACCCACATCATGACCATAGGTGTCATTGACCGGCTTAAAATGGTCCATATCCATAATGATGAGCGACATGGGCTTGGCCTTCGCCAGACAAGACTCCACCATATTACTCAGGTGAGTATCCAGGTAATGACGGTTATAAAGCCCGGTCAAGCCGTCGGTAATCGCCATAGAGACGCTTTCCTGATAATTCGACTTCAAGGCATCCTGATATTTTTTACGGCGAATCTGTGTTTTCACGCGCGCCATCATCTCGTTGAAATCAACCGGCGTCACGATGTAGTCATTCACACCCAGATCAAGCGCCTTAAGCATCAAGCTTTGATCATCTTCATCCACCATCATGACAATCGGCACATGGCGGATTTGTTCCATCGCCTTGAACTGCGTCGCTAAGCGCAAACCATCAATTTCCATCAAAGACGTACTAATGAAAATCAGATCAACCCGCTCTTGCTTGGCAGCCAGCAACGCTTCCTTGTGGTCGCTAAACATCTTCACATTGTACATTTTCGACAAATGCTCATCCATGCGCTTGGCGTGAACCGCATCATCATCAATGACAAAAATATGCGCCCCACTTACATCGGCGCTACCCATTAGCGCATCATCTAAAACACCAAGCTGAGTACCCGATTGATCGCGCAAGCGCAGCTCATCAATCAACACCTTGATACGAATAAGCGATTTCACACGCGCAAACAGCGCCGTGTCATTGATTGGCTTGGTAATGAAATCATCAGCCCCGGCTTCTAACCCCTGCACACGGTCCGAAGGCTCGCTGAGTGCAGTTACCATCACCACAGGAATATGAGAAATATCGGGGTCTTTTTTCATCTGGCCGCAGGTTTCAAACCCATCCATGCCAGGCATCATCACGTCAAGCAGTACCAAATCCGGCTTGTGCTCTTTTGCTTTCGCAATGGCTTCATAGCCATCTTTCGCTGTGACAACATCGTAATATTCATTGGTCAGCTTGGCTTCAAGCAGTTTGACGTTTGCCGGAACATCATCAACGACCAAAATTAACCCGGTCATGGATTACGCTCCTACGGGTTCTTCCAGAAACTTCTTCACCGTCGATAAGAAATGGTCAATGGAGATCGGCTTAGAAATATACGCCTCACAACCAGCACGCAGAATCTTCTCCTCATCATCTTTCATGGCAAAGGCAGTCACTGCTACAACAGGAATATCACGGATTTCTTCATCCGCTTTGATCTTTCGGGTCACATCAAGACCAGAAATCTCAGGTAACTGAATATCCATGAGAATAAGGTCTGGACGAAGGTTGCGCGTAAGGCTGATCGCCTCCAACCCTTCTTTCGTTTCTACCGTCTCGTAACCGTTAGCGCCTAACAAGTCGCGAAAAAGCTTCAAATTCAGATCGTTATCTTCAACAATTAGGATGCGTTTCGTCATGATATTCTTATTTCTTACCTATCCCTGGATGGCTGTATGTGGCATTGCAATATACTCCAAGACCAGCATCTTAACAATCACAGCACCTAATGAATAGTGAAAAATCGATTTTGCGGGAGAACTCACCGTTTTTATGATCAAAATGTCAAAAATTAAGCATCTTCATCGAACTTATTTTGAACAAGTGTTTGAATAGCAGCCACCGCTTCCTCAGCTTGAGCACCCTCAGCCTCAATCAGAAGCTCCACGCCAGGCTCCGCCGCTAACATCATCAACCCTAGAATAGATGTGCCACACACGGTCCATTCCACCGATTCTTCACTCAGTGATTCAGGCGGCTCACCAAGCCGTGTAACGATAACATTGGCGTCGAATGAAGAGGCAGTTTTGACAAATTTGGCCGATGCACGGGCATGAAGGCCCTTTTTATTGGAAATAGTGACAGTCGCTTCTGCTTTACCAGCCATTATGCCCGACGTTTCAGCAGGTTACTAGCAACATTGATATATTTACGCCCAGATTCCTGAGCACTAATCACCGCTTGCTCTAATGGCTGCGTCTCACGGACGCTCACTAACTTGATCATCATCGGCAGATTGACACCGGCAATGACCTCGACTTTGCGATAGCCCATAATCGAAATAGCCTGATTCGAAGGCGTTCCACCGAACATATCGGTCAAAATGACCACCCCCTCGCCCTGATCTACGGCGGTAACCGCTTTGATAATATTATCGCGGCTACGCTCGGCATCATCTTCCGGGCCGATACATACAGGCAAAATATGCGATTGTTTTCCAACCACGTGCTCAGTGATGGAAATAAACTCTTTAGCCAGATTTCCGTGCGTTACTAAAACGATACCAATCATCGTCTCTCTGTATGCCTATTCGACGCGCTATGCAAGCCAAACCAATGATTTTGTGTAACAGAATGCATGGCTCAAGATGCCTGATGCAAGCTCTCATGGATGGGAATTTCCTGATTCATGCGAATCGCCTCTGCCAGTAACAGGATCTTGGACGGCAAGGCGTAATGCGATGCATCGACAGTGAAGCATGGCAGCTCCACTCCACAATAAGACACATGCTGACGCTCCGGCAGACGTTCATATTCATCTGCTCCAGCACAATGCAGCACTAGTTTTACTTTAGTAGAATCGAGTGTTTTCTCTGAAATATCAAGTATACCAAAGCCCGCAAATTCGCATTTGCCGAAAATCGGCTTCGGTGGAATCGCCGTTAGCTCACCACCAATATTGCCAACTCTCGTTACATCATCGGCCACTAACATGGCGCCGCGACTCATGAGTTCAATAGCTAAGCTAGACTTTCCAGAGCCACTTTCGCCAGTAATCAGAATGCCCACGCCATTGACATCAATACATCCAGCATGGAGCAATTCAGCCATTACGCGTCATCCTCTGAAAACAAAACAGAGAGCACCGCTTCTGAAGAGTCATTCTCTCTCAAAATCATCTGATTATCGGACGAGCGCATCATACGCGCCACTCGTGCGAGCACTTTCAAATGCTCAGCATTCGCATCTTCTGGAGCGAGTAAACAGAACAACAAATCGACATTGCGATCATCCACCGCATCCATATCGATAGGGCTTTTCAGCCGCACGAAAATGCCAACCACTTTGCGCAAACCCGCAAAGCGAGCATGAGGAATGGCAATGCCGTCCCCCACAGCAGTGGTGCCCAAGCGCTCTCGCTCGGCTAAGCCGTCAATGATATCACGCGCGGCAATACCTTGCTCGTCAGCCACACGCTCCGCAACCATGCGGAACACTTGCTTAGGACAAGTCGCTTCCTCGTCCAACCAGACGTGCTTCGCGTCAATTAATTCAGAAATGTTCATAGCAACGTTTTAACACCGCTAAAGTGCGCAAACAACAGATACTAAGCAGCAGCCGCTACCTCTTCAGGATCAACCCATGCGATGTTGCCATCTGGTCGACGATAGATCACATTCACACGGCCATGCGCAGAATTATAGAACATGAGTGCTGGCAGATCAGCCAAATCCATGCGCATCACTGCTTCGCTCACCGTTAGTGTCTCAACGTTGGTTGGGCTCTCAGCAATAATGATCGGCTTTGCTTCTTCTTCCAACTCCTCACCAGCTTCTGGTGCCAGCGTGTAATGTTTCGCTTGAGTCAACTGCACATCTTCGTTGCTTTGACGGGTTTTGTGATGGTTGGTAATGCGGCGCTTATAACGGCGCAGCTGCTTTTCAACCTTATCCGCAGCCTGATCAAAAGCGGCATAAATATCGCCCGCTTCAGCGCGGCTATTGATCATAAGTTGAGAATGCGTTCCAGTATTACCATGAATATCCACGCGCACCAGATGGCCTTCTTTAGTCGCCACTACTTCAATAATTTGTACGCGGTCTAAATACTTACTAATCCCTTCCTCTAAACGTGCTTCCACGTGATTTTGAAATGCTTCGCCAAGATCCATATTTTTGCCAGAGATATTAATTTGCATAACTAGCCCTTCATTTGATTGCTATATTTTTGAGATGTATTGAGAATAGTAATATAAAACATAAATTTACTATTACATTCTAGCGCAGAAAATAAGAAATGCCAACCTAGATTTTTGGCAGTTTTACGCCTAATGCAGCTTCTAAGCGCGGCAGCTCACCATAATAGGCAACGCGGCGAACAAATCGCGGCATGATCCCGCTCCATTTGAACTGCCCCGTCATGCGTCCATCAGGGCCATCACCCGTTGGCGTATACATGAATAAATCCTGCATGGTGATCGTATCGCCTTCCATACCCACCAGTTCAGAAACGAACGTCACACGGCGGTGACCATCACGCATCCGACTGATTTGTATAATAATATGAATAGCTGATGAAATCTGTTGGCGAATCGAGTTCGTTGGCAAATTCAAATTCGCGGTATTGATCATATTCTCGAGGCGCGCCAACGCATCACGCGGGTGGTTCGCGTGAATGGTAGTCAACGAGCCTTCATGACCGGTATTCATCGCCTGCATCATATCAAAGGCTTCCGGTCCACGAACCTCCCCCACGATAATACGATCAGGACGCATACGCAGTGCGTTTTTCACCAAATCACGAATCGACACTTCCTCTTCGCGGTCACCATCAAAAGTCACCGGCTTCGTCTCTAGGCGCACCAAATTAGGCTGGTGCAGCTTCAATTCCGCCGCATCCTCAATACTGACCACGCGCTCATAATCTTCGATATGCTGAGATACCGCGTTGAGAAGCGTTGTCTTACCAGAGCCGGTTCCACCAGACACAATCACATTCAGACGGCACTTACCGCAAATTTTCAGAAACTCGCCCAGACCATCAGAGACATTGTCATTCGCCTTCATGTCATCCAGCGTGATCACACGCTTGGCAAATTTACGAATTGAAATAGAGGTGCCATCAACCGCCAAAGGTGGCGCAATAATATTCACGCGACTACCATCGATTAAACGAGCATCAACAAGCGGGCGCGCCGGATTGATACGACGACCTACCGCTTCCACAATTTGCTCAGCAATATTCAGTACCGATGATTCATCAGGGAATTGTACATTGGTAGGCTCAAGCTTACCTGCACGCTCAACGAAAATCTTCTTATGACCATTGATAAGAATATCATTTACCGAGTCATCTTCCATGAGCGGCTGAATCGGCCCAAGATTTTGAATTTCAGAAATGAGATTATCGGTAAGTGCGCGAACTTTTTGTTTTTTCTCTTTTTCGCCCAATGCCTTGGTCAGAATGCTGACCTGCCCTTCAAGATGGGCAATACGCTGCTCTAATGCTTCAGACATGCTTCGTCCCCTACTAGTCGTTTCACCAGTAATACGTAAAACGGCTAGTTTAGCAATCTAAAGCAATGAATTAGCGAGCGCAGTGGGCAACTAGAGTTTTTTCTGTCGCCTGCGCACCACGGAAGACGGGATATGCATCGCCTCACGGTATTTCGCAACCGTGCGGCGCGCCACATCGACATTCTTGTTCTTCAGCAATTTCACAATCGCATCATCAGACAGAATCTTGGTTGGCAGCTCATCATCAATCAGCTCTTTGATATAGTACATCACCGTTTTGCTAGACACATCATCCGAGCCAGATGAAGACGCCACCGATGAGGTGAAGAAATATTTCAGCTCAAATATGCCACGCGGAGTAGACATAAATTTATTGGTCGTCACACGGCTGATCGTGCTCTCATGCATATCAACCACCAGTGCAATATCTTTAAGCGTGAGCGGCTTTAAGAACTGAATACCATAAAGCAAAAACTGCTCTTGCTGCTTCACGATCTCAGCGCTCACCTTCATAATCGTCTGCGCACGCTGATCGAGCGCTTTCACCAGCCAATTCGCTTGGCCCAACTGCTCGCTGAGATATTTCTTATCGTCCTTCTGACGCGTTTTAGTATCAAGCTGCTGATAATATTCCTGATTAAGCAACACTTTGGGTAGCACATCATGGTTTAGCTCCACTTGCCAAATACCGTCTTTGCCACCACGCACAAATACATCCGGCACCACGGGCTGCGCCAAATCATTGGCAAATTGCTTCGCCGGATACGGGTCCATCTTGCGGATATCGGCCAGCATATCGTGGAAATCTTCGTCAGTAGCAGCACAGGTTTTTTGCAAGCCGGCCATATCGCCTTTTTCAATTAAGTGCAGATTATCAAGTAGGCATTGCATGAGCGGGTCGAGTAGATTCTGATCGGCCAACTGAATCGCCAGACATTCTTTTACATCAGCAGCGAACACGCCCGGCGGGTCAAACTGCTTGAGTTTTGTCAGTGTCTGCTCAATGAGCTTTTCATCAACACCATACATTTCAGCAAGCTCTGCAACGCTCTCACGCAGATAGCCATAATCATCGAGCATATCCATCAACTGGCTGCCCAACATCCGCATTTTAGGGTCTTCCACATCGACATGGAGCTGTTCGGTC
>JALEGK010000045.1 GCA_022763105.1 Rickettsiales bacterium
AACACGCCTTCAAGATTTAGCGATAATTTATTCTGACCGGCTAGTGCCTTGGTCAAGGTGAGCACACGCATGCCAAGGAATTCTTCACCTGCTCCTTTTGGCATTTGGCGTTGCTCTTCTTCGCCCATGATTTTCAGATCATCATCTTCTTGCATCTCACCAAGTTTGATGGTCAGGCTTTTCTCTTTACCTTTGCGCAGCACTTTCATTTTTGTCTTTTTGCCGATCTCTGTTTCGGCAACCAGACGTGGTAGCTGGCGCATTTCTTTGATCTTGCGGCCATCGAATTCGATGATCAGATCACCCGATTCTACGCCCGCTTTTTCTGCCGGGCTATCGACGGTGACTTCTAATACTAGCGCACCTTTAGGCTCGCTTAGCCCCAAGCTATCAGCCAGCTCGTCAGTGACGTGCTGAATCTTCACGCCCAACCAACCACGATAGGTGCGGCCATGTTCACGCAATTGCTTTAGCACTGGCTCGGCAAGTGCAGAAGGAATCGAAAAGCCGATACCAACATTTCCGCCAGATGGTGAAAAGATCGCCGAGTTCACACCAATCACTTCGCCTTGCGTGTTAAAGAGCGGGCCACCCGAATTGCCTCGGTTAATTGCTGCATCGGTTTGAATGAAATCATCAAACGGGCCAGAATTGATATTGCGCGAACGCGCAGAGACAATACCGGCAGAGACCGAACCACCAAGGCCAAACGGGTTACCAATGGCAATTACCCAGTCGCCGGCGCGGACATTATCTGAATTGCCAAATGACACATAGGGCAGCATTTTCTCTGCTTCGATTTTAATAAGCGCCAGATCGGTTTTCGGGTCACGCCCTAGCACCTTCGCCTTAAACTCTGATTCATCTTGGAAGGTAACGATGATTTCTTTGCCATCTGAGATCACGTGATTGTTGGTGACGATGTAGCCTTTCGGGTCAATGACAAAGCCAGAACCGAGCGAGGTAATGTCGCGGTCACTTTGCGGTAGATTAAATTCTTCGCCAAAACGATCAAAAAATTCTTTGAAGGATTCAAATCCTTCTCCTTCAGGAATCTTCGGCATACCGAAGCCCTTATTCTGAATCACACGCTGCTTGGTCGAGATATTGACCACCGCTGGCGATAGCGTCTCTACCAGATCGGCAAAGCCTTCTTGCGGTGCGCGTGCCGACAAGGTGGCCGGCATAATGATGCAAAGGGTGAAAAGAATCAGTCGATGGATCATGGCTTACGTAAACCCCTGAATAGTCTTAGTCCAATTGTTTGAGAAACTCACTGTTAGGTGACAAGATCACGGTGGTGTCATCTTGTTTCAGCGACTTGCGATAGGCTTGCATGCTGCGATAGAACTCGAAGAAATCGCGGTCTTTGTTGAATGCATCCGCATAGATTTTTGCAGCCACACCATCGCCTTCACCTCGAAGGGTTTCAGATTCTTTTTGTGCCTGCGCTAAAATCTCGGTGCGCTCACGCTCTGCGGTTGAACGAATCTCCAGCGCCACCTCTTCCCCTTCTGCGCGGAATTTTTGCGCTTCCTTGGTGAAGTTCTTGCGCATACGTTCATAGGTCGCTTGCGAAATATCTTCGGGCAGATCAGCGCGCATGATGCGTACATCCACCACTTCAATACCAAAGCCCTGACGACGGCGACGCAGCGTGCCATCTTCGTTTAGCTCATCATCTTCCGTTATTTCTGATTCATCGGCAGTCGCTTGCTGATTCACGGCAAAGCGAATCTGCTCCATGATGCTGGTACGTTTTTCAGACAACAAATCATTGAGCGAATTCTTAGCAATAATCTTAAGCATATTTGCGACCACGACACTGCCTAAACGACTCTCTAAATTCGACTCGTTACGCACCGCTTGATAGAAGCGTACAGGGTCCACAATGCGATAACGCACGAAAGCATCGATCATGACGCGCTCTTCGACATCGGCGCGGCGGTCTTTGGTGATGAATTCTTGTGGCTGCGCATTGAACTCAAGCAGGCGGTTATCAAAGAATTCGACTGTATCAATGAAAGGCACTTTAAAGGCCAAGCCCGGCTCTTGGATAACGCGTTGGATATCACCAAAGCGTACCACCAAAGCCTGTTGGGTCTGGGTCACGATAAAGGCTGACTGCACCAGCGCAATAAAGCCTAAGACCAGTACAATGAGAAGAAGGGTTAGTTTACTCATGATCTGGCCTCCTAATTTCTGCGCTTGGGTTGCAAGCCATCGAGTGGCAAATACGGCAGCACACCGCCTGAGTCACCATCGATGATGATTTTATTCATACCGCCAAGCACATCTTCCATCGTCTCTAGATACATGCGCTTACGCGTGACGTCTTTGGCGAGCTTGTATTCGTCATAGACGGAGATGAAGCGGGCGACGTCACCCTCTGCCTCGGCGATGACTTTATTCTTGTAAGCGGTGGCCTGCTGCACCATTTGCACGGCACGACCTTTCGCTTTCGGGATGATATCGTTGCGATACCCTTCCGCCACGGACTCTGCCGTTTCTTTATCTTGCTCGGCACGTTTGACGTCTTGGAATTCGTCAATGACTGGAGCAGGTACATCGGGACGGCTTAAGTTGACGGAAATCACCTCGATGCCTGCGCGGTAATCATCGAGCATTTGCTGCATGATTTCTTTGGTGTCTTCTGCAATCTGGCTTTGCGCGGTAGTGAGCACATCGGCAAGATCATTGCGCGCAATCACCTCACGCATCGCACTTTCGGCCACTGGTTTGATCATGGTTGCCGGGTCACGCACATTGAACAGATAGTTTTGCGGCGCGCCGGAATCGATCTTCCACTGCACTTCAAAATCAATATCAACGATGTTGCGGTCGCCGGTCAGCATGAGGCTTTCTTTATCAAAACTGCGGGTGGTGCGATCGCTAAAGCCAGAGCGGAAGCCGACTTCGACCTTATTGACGCTGGTCACACTCGGAATCAGCACGGTTTCAACTGGGAATGGCGCGTGATAGTTCAGGCCGGGGCTGGTAGTGCGGTGATATTTACCAAAACGCAGAACCACGCCCAATTCATCGGGGTTTACACGATAGAAACCAGAAGCCAGCCACAGCACGCAAATGATGAGCAGTCCCAGCACCACTACGCGTTTATTGTCGCCACCGCCAAAGATCTGGTTGAAGTTGTCCTTGCTCTTGCGCAGGATATCATCGAGATCGGCCTTTGGAGGCTCTGGGCGCTGTCCGCCACCGCCGCCATTTGGCACATTACCCCAAGGTCCTTTATTTCCGTTGCCCCAACTCATGTATGCTCCGTTTTAGAATCTAGTTGCAGATACTTGTCATATGACGCATCCCATCCTATGAATGCGATATAGGAAATCAATAAAGATGCTTCAAGCACTTGTCACGGATTAGTTATGAGCGATGCACATCCAGCGGCCAGAAAACCCGCAGAATGGAACAAAGAAGGCCTAGCCAATGTCCGCCGCATTGTGGCGGTGGCGTCTGGCAAGGGCGGGGTTGGCAAATCGACGACCACGGTGAATTTGGGCCACAGCCTGAGTAGCAAAGGCTTTCGCGTCGGCATTCTGGATGCCGATATTTATGGCCCCTCTATTCCGCTGATGATGGGTTTGGGCGACAAAACCCCACCTGCTGTTGAGGATGGCGCGATAATTCCTTACGTTTCGGCTGGCATTCAGACCATGTCGATGGGCTATATTGCTGGCGATCAAGCCGCCGTGTGGCGCGGACCGATGGTGAGTAAGGCACTCAACCAGATGCTACGCGGTGTCGCATGGGGTGATGCAGATCGTCCGCTCGATGTGTTGCTGGTTGATATGCCGCCCGGCACGGGCGATATTCACCTTAGCATGGTGCAGCAAGCCCCGATTGACGGCGCACTCATTGTCACTACCCCACAGCAGGTCGCAACTATTGATGCGGCCAAAGCGGTGAGTATGTTTCACAAGGTCAATGTGCCAGTGCTCGGCATTATCGAGAATATGGCGTATTTCACAGATCCTCAGGGGCATAAGCATGCCATGTTTGGTGAGGGTGGCGGCAAAGCCGTTGCAGCGCAATCGGATGCCGCATTCTTGGGTAGCGTGGCGTTAGACCCGCGCATTGGCGTGATGGCCGATGCTGGCAGTTTGAACGCACTTCTAAATGATGATGTGTTTGCGGCCTATCACGATATTGCAGACCGCATTAGCACGGCATGGCATACGTAATTACTGACACGCCTCTTCTTCACGATAAAGCTGCGGCTTGCCTTCCGACGTGGTGCGCTTAATCCAGCCGCGCGTCCCCTCACGGTAATCGGTTACGCCATTGCGTGTATCACACTGCCCCAGCACGACGATTACCTCTAGCCAATCGCCTCGTTCGCCAAGCAATGCAAAGCGCAGCGGCGGTTGAGCAGAGACGATTTCGGTGGCGCCGTCATCAGTGCCATTGAGCACCGCCACCTCGCCAACTGGCGAATATTCTGCATAGAGGCGCGCTTCTTCCAGCTTCATCTGGTCAGGGATTTTTTTGTCTAACACGATATGAAACTCAGGCATGATCTTATTATCAATCGCTTCATGCCAGCCAATATAGCGCAGCGAATTCGGCTCTAAATCATGCCGCAGCACCCAGCCATAATCCAGCTTCAGCCAAATGGGTTCTTCTTCATAGACGATAATGCCCACGCGGCCTTTGGCGGATTTATATTCGTTGAAGGGTTTTTCTTCGTAGCGCTGAATGACTTTTTTGCCAAACCAGCCTGCGTCAGGGTTTTTCTCTGTCCAGGTGCGCACCAGATAACTCCAGGTGTCTTTTGGCTCATCTTTAATTTTAATGCGGCCCAGCACGGCAGATTTAGAATCTTTTTTCTGGTACACCTTCAGATTCACGCGCTTACGGTAGGCCGGGTCAAAGACCATGATGCCGACACCATCAAGCTTGGACGGAATCTCATCTGCCTTAGCAAAAAATGGTAAAATGATGATGAGTAAACACAGGGATGTTGCTAAGCGCATGGCTTACCTCCTACATGTAAATGGTAGAAGCTGCAAAAATAAGCAAAATCAGACAAAAGGATGTGGTACGCTGGGCGAAACTCATGATGCATCCTGCCCTAGCATGTCCATTAGCTCGGCATATTCGCGCTTGGTCAGACCGCTTTCATCCTGAGAGACTTTCTCACCCGCGATCATGCGTTTGACGACACCAATACCAGTACGAGATAAACGACCACCACCGGCGCGATATTCCATGAAGGCATCGTAGGCATGTGGCGTCCATTTCTTGACCAGATCCAACATGACATCGGCGTAAGCACGAATTTCATATTGCGCATGGCTGTCTGCACGCAGCATCAGGAAGTGCATGAGATTATGCAGATCAATTTTCCAATACCATTGCGTGTAGTAATTCAGTGTGAGGTTCATACGTGCTAGCTCACGTGCGATACCGTTTTTGTCATCATCGAGCGTGTTGCCCTGCTGATCACAATTCATCAGCTCTTCGTAATGCTGATAGCATTGCTCGGAATCGCTTTTGAGAATTTCCAGCACACGCGCTGCTTCTAGCTCGGTGAGCTGATCTTCACTGCGCCCTTGATGGTTCTGGGCTGATTGCGGCGATAGATGCTCGATCTTTGGAATGTAGAATTCTTTATCGAGAATTGAGTAGCGTGCTGAATATTCATTGACGTTCGCGGTGCGGTGACGAATCCACTGGCGTGCGACGAAAATTGGCAGCTTGATGTGGAACTTAATTTCGCACATTTCAAATGGCGTGGTGTGCCAATGGCGCATAAGGTAGTTGATCAGGCCCTTATCTTGGTTGACCTGCTTGGTGCCGCGACCATACGAGACGCGAGCCGCCTGCACGATCGCCGCATCATCACCCATATAATCGACGACTCGGACAAAGCCGTGATCAAGCACGGGGAGCGGTTGGTAAAGCACGGCCTCTAGCTCTGGAGCGACAACGCGATAGGTTTCGCCCAGATTTTCTCTGGCCTGTGATACTTCTTCTTGCTGTTCTGATGTTAATGGCACGAGCCTCACTCTACTGCGCCGCCATACTGCATGCAAGAGTGTGATACTACTTATCTACAAGGAAGTTTAGACAGCTGCCGATACGCCCGGTTGATCTTTCGCGCCACCGCCAGTAATGGTCAGTGGGCCAGAGATCGTCGCATTGGTAATCTCTAGTCGCGTTTTATCCAGACCCGCTACATTGATCAATGCATGATCAGGCATGAGAGCCGCCGCGGCTAGTTCCGTGCTTTCTGGCTTTAATGCCAATCCGGTTACTTCAACTTTTCTAACCTCACCCAATTCCGCTTTTCGCGTATGATTGGGAGAGATAATTTTCAGGGCGTCCGTATTATACACTGTCACGAACTCACCTAGCGTCTTATAGAATTTCTGCAGATCTGCTTTTTCTGTTTCTGTTAGGCGCAGCTTATTATCTTCCATTACGCCATAAGACGCCTGATAGGTCTCTTTCACTTCTTTTGCTTTTTGCAGCATATTCCACAGTGCGGTTGCATCTTTCTCAGACATACCATTCATCAGCTGTTCTTTAGTAATTCCTGACTCTGCAATATTGGCAAACACAAATGACTGCATGATTGCTTCACGCGTAAAGTCCATATTGAAATTGGTGACTTTTAGCTCTGCCAAAATCTCGCGTATTGGCAAATAGACCGCCTCTGCCTGTGCGTTGTAGTGCGATGCCAGTTTTTTTGCATATTCTGGGTTTTGAGCGAATTCATTTAAATAACGCTCTACCAATTGTTTCACCTGTTTGGTAGCTTGCTCATCTGGATTACCACCCTTTTCTGACACCACGCGATCTGACTGGGACAGAAGCTCTAGCAATGCTTCTTTGTAATCCTTTACCTCTATTGCCATGCTATTAAACGTTGGTAATACTCGGTCTTTTCTAAGCTGGTCAAAATTGCGGTCCAACCACATTTTAAATGATTCATTGTGCTCCAAGGCTAGGCGTAGATGACCTGTTCCAACACCAGCGGCGACATCCTCAGGCTTAGCGCCCTTGACCTCTAAGAGTGAGCGTTCAAAATGAGCGACGTAAGAAAAATTATACGCTTCGCTCTCATAAAAATCCAAATGCTTAAATATTTTATCTACCGCCTGTCTGCGCTCATCAACACGACGCTGTCTCTCATCTGTTGCCAGTGGTATAAACTCATCACCACCACCCCAAATATGAGGATTAATACGCGCTGGAGATAATGCCTCACTGAACAGCCTTCGTTCAATCGAACCACGACCTGCGTTTCTTGTTTCAAACACAGAGATGTTTCTATCAATCTCTGCCATAAGATTCTCATGAAACTCTTTCATCGGCATGCCTTGTTTCATGGCTCTTTCCAGTAGGTACTCGTATGTGTACCCATATTGGGTAGCATCTGCGGCAAATTGCGCATTCATGAAGACGCTATCTTTTCTAGCCATGGTTAGTCCGATTGGCATTGAATATCGCTGCCCTTCAATTGCTGCGTATACTTTGTATTCTAGCGGGAACTGGTCTTTGTCTGGCTTCACACCACGGCTCCACTCAGCATACACCTTATCTAACAATTGTTGTGTGACCTTCACTTTCTTTTCATCAATCGTAAAGGTTCTGCCAACAATACCTGCGACACCAGTTTCAAATTTTTGTAGGTATTCTTTACTTTTCTTATCAACGTAACTTGCCAGATTCGGCTGCTCACGAAACTCAGCATTAACTTCAAGTTTCAACCATTCATCGTAATGGGCTTGTATAATCGCTCTGTGAGGCTTTTCGACTTTAGCCAGCATCTCTCTCATGGATTCAGGGTGCACATAGTCAAAGTCAATTCCAAAACCGTCATAATATTTATCAAATGCTTTTTTGAAATATTCCAGCGCATCCCTTTGAGCAATGAGCTCTGCATTCTCTGTATTCTCAGGCTGCTTGAGATTACGTTTAACATCTGCCAGCGTTGCTTTGGCCGCATCAAAGAATTTCTCAAAGTTCTTTTTCCTAAATGGCTTTCTTACCTGCCATTCAAACTGTGCGGCATAAAAATCCAAATGCGGATTTTGTTCAAATGGGTTTGGGCCGCCATGCTTTTCTGCATAGCCCACATACCCATTTACCGCTCGTCTATGTTCCGCTAACCAGACAAAGAATGGGGTATCTGCCGTTGCATATTTTTTTACCGACGCAGAGTCCGCCAAATCTTTAACTGTAATGTTTTCTGACGCAGCAATTGCAGCAATACGCTTGTCTATCGGCGTGTTGGCTGTGCTAGGGTTGGCGGTGCCGCTTAGCAGATAGCCAAATTCTTCATTATTAAGCCCCAGCACTTCCTGGATCAGCGGATACATTCTGATTCTGTCTTTAGGAGGGATTGCATCTAGGTAAAGGTTTTTGAAAGCAGCCTCAAATATCATACCATTTTGCTGGAAGTCCTTACCCATTAGTTGACGCACATCTTCATACAACGATGTCGGGTCAGCATTACGACCATAGTAATACCACATACTCATCGACTCGAGCATCTCTTTCTCTGCCGTAGTAATGCGGTATGCTCCAGTTTTCGGGTCGTAGTCATTATACATGTCGTTGATTCGATGCACGGCATCTGCTCTTTGATACGTACCCGCACCCACCGCATAGATAGCTTGGAAAACCACGGATCCTTTTATTAATTTACCGGCATTCCCTAGCCCAGCTCTGCCATACACCGGCTTGTACCAGGTCAATGGCTTGCCCCATACCGCTCCGTTAGCATTAAACGGCCCGATAAATCTTCCTACACCCTTTGCAACACCCACCAATGGCGATGCTGCCATTCTTAATACGGGTATGCCGCCTTTTTTTGCAGCCACTACTAATACTGCCGTTGCAGCCCCCGTTGCCAAGACCACCTGTTCAGGTGAAGCATTATACCCTGCCTTATGCAGTTCTCGCATGAGGCTTTCATTCTCGTTTTCTATGGCACGGTCCATGTGTGCACGCGTGGTACGATGAGAAGGATGCAACAGTAATGATGGACGTTCAAACTTACCGGTACCTGCATTAACACCTGTAAAAATTGCGGCCATGCCAGTGCCAATTTTTTTCTTCTCGCCAGCCGGACCAACCTCAATGTCAGAGATGCGTTTATTAACTTCCAGCATTACATCACGGAATGGCTCTACTCCAGGATTGGAGATACGTTCGGCAGATTTATTGATTTTGGAGATCGCTTCTTCTGCTTTAGCTGAAACGGTGGCGAAAAAATCTCCACCCCAATCCCCAAACAAGGTCGTGAAAAATGCCTGTATGTAGTAACCAGCGCTCTTCCAAAAAGGCAGCTTGGCAGCTTCTACAGCCGTTTGCGAATAATATTCCTGAATCGTTTTTGAACCGCGCTTCTCATCTTCAACGGCTTTGAGCTGTTCTACTACTTTGTAAGCCGCTTCATAAGCAACGGCTTCATTAAACATTTTTCTATCTCTTCCGTAACCTGCCACCTCTAAATTGAACAGGGATGCAGGGCCATTAAATAGCTCTCTTGCATCATGGAACATCGCTTTGGTCACACCTACTAATTTTTCATAAGTGATGCCAATCATTCCTTTATCATAGCGCGCAACGGCCTCATTCATCGAGCCTTCAAGGCGACGTCTAATGTCTGGGTTATCGGCCATTAGTTCTGGGTTATTTAAGATAAAGCTTACATTTTGAATCTGTTCTACGATGCGCTGAACCATCGGGCCATAATGCGGGTCATCCTTAATATGCTTGTATTCATCGTGAATAGAAACGAGACGTTGTTGATACTGCGATGTCTGCAGCATCATAGATGCAGCACCCTCTTCTCGTAAACCTAGGTGCCTTAGTTTAATTTCTAGTTCTTCGTCTGGGGTTGCCACGCTTTCTCTTTCTCCTTTTCTCAGCTTATAGTGTAGCAAGCGGGTATGACGGTTTCATGACGAGTGAAAATCACAGCCACTCAAGGGCTGTTTTGTATTTTTTATTTAAAACAATGACTTAGGGCGTAAAATTGCCCCAAACCCAACCTTTGTCATAAAAAATACACAAAAATATTAGGGGGTTATGTACGAAAAATCGGGCTTATCGGCTGAATACGACGATACATTCGGTGCCGTGCGCACGCATGCCAGCGCAGAGTTTATCTGCTCCGGTACGCATCGCATAAGGCCCGGTACGCAAGCGATAGACAGGCTCCATCGCGCTGCTCATGATTGGGCTTGCGACATTGACGGTTGCACCATCAAGCAGTGGTTTATGCTGCGTACGTAGCGTGCTCCACTCTTTCTTGGCGGTGCCTTCCGAGTCAAACGACCCTAGCTGCACCCAATACATTGGCTCAACCGAATATTTCTCGGCGATGCCGGCTTTGTCGTAGCGGCTTGGCAGATAGGTTTTGCGATCAAACTGGGCAATGCCAGTGCTACCAATTTCGGCCATTGGCTTACAAGAGATCTTGTCATTCGCTACTTCTGCGCAGACATCTTGAATCAGTTTCGCATTTTCGAACGGACCTACGCGCAATGAAACTTTGCCATTACCGGCCAATGTTTTGTCATATGGGCGTGTCACACGGATGCGCATCGTTGGGAAGGTTGGGTTTTCAGCCTTGAATGCATCCCAGTAAGCCAGCGCCATTTGCTCGCTTTCGAAGTGATAGATCTGCGCCCAGATGGACTGGTTTTTCATATCACCACTAGGCTTACCCAATTTTTTCAGCTCGCCTGCGGTTGGATATTTAGGTGCCAAATCGATCATTGGTTGTTGGTTCTGCGTTAGTGGCACGCGAATCGCTTCGGCGACTTCTACGTCGGCACGGCCATCTCTTGGCTTGCCGGCTAATGCTGGCGCGATTGGTTTTGGCATCGCCGGAACGGCTGGTGGTTGCTGCATTGGCATTTGCGACATGTGTGGTGCCTTGGCAAATGGCTCAGTCGTCAGAGGTGTGGCAACACCAGATTTGCGGCGGTTCGCCTCTATACGCTCTTGCGCCACATGTGCCATTGCCATGTCATTATTTGGTGAAGGTGGCGGTGGCAGGGTAAATGGTGCTGCGACGGTTTCACCCATGCCCCAATTCGGGTCTAGGGGTGATGGGTCAATGGAAGCAGTTGCTTGTGGTGCAGGCGGGAAGTTGACATCTCGCTCGTCTTCATCCGATCCGAACACACTATCAAACCAGCCTTCTTCTTCCTCGACTTCAACGGTCTGCATTGGCTGCACCTCATCACCATCACTGGCGAATGGGTCCATCATCGACCAGAATGATTCGCCATCATCCTCTGGTTGCGCTGGCATACGTGGCGCTGGGCTGAAGGATGGTGCCTGAACGGACATGCTAGGTGCTGCAATCGATGGCGCCATGACTGCTGGTGCTGACACAGACGGCGTGGCAATTGATGGTGCCGATACAGACGGCGCTGACATGGTTGGCGCTTTCATCGCTGGTGTCTGAATAGAAGGCGTCTGGATCGTAGGCGTCTGAATCGCTGGTGTTTGCATTTGCGGCATCTGCATTTGCGGTGGCTGAACACTTACCTCTGGCGTTACCGGTGCTGGCTTCACCTCTACGGTGAATGGCTTTGGCGCTTCTACGTCTGGCAGAGCTGCTAATTCTTGCGCAGAGCTAATATCTACTTGTGGGGCGCTTGGCGTCATCGCCTTCAATGCAGGCTTGCTGATCATCGCCTTTTGCTCAGCCGGATTGATGATGGTGGTGCGTACTTCCGGCTTGGCAACACCAATGGCCGTCGCTTCTACGTTTGGCGCCTGCACTGCTGGCTGCGGCAATTTATCGACCGGTAATTGCGGCTCAATCCTTGCGATGGTTTCCACTTCCGGCATCTGGCCCAAATCTTCCGGCATTTCCGGCTGAGGCACCTTCACGCTGCCAACCTGCTGCTGGGTTGCCGGATTGACAATCGCAAGCTCTGCTGATTGCTCTGGCATCAGGTCTGGGCGGAACATCGCCGTTTCGACGACATAACATTCATCGCCGCGCGAATTCAGACGATCACAGACGGTCTGCGCATCAGAGCGGTCTTCGAGTGCTCCGGCCTGAGTACGGTAGACGACAAAATTATCGGGGGGCAGCTGCACTTCTTGAAAGCGCGCAGAGAAGCCAGAGAAGAGTTCTGGGTATTTGCCTTTAAGCGATTCCCACAGGGCCTGCGCCTCGTTGCGGCTACCAAAAGAGCCAAGCTGGAGCAAATACACCCCTCCCGCGCTGGCTGAAAGCGGCATGGCACCTGCTACGATTAAGCTGATGGCTGTGCTGAGTGTGCGTAGTCGTCGCGACATGAAATCGATGCGAACCTTCGTTAGTTTTCTATTTCAAACACGCTACGAGAATTCGCGCAACCGTCAAGCGATGTCACCAACTTATCCCCGATGCAAATTTGAGACTGCGTGATTTTTTAGCCGACAGCTGAGTAGCTGACAACCGAAAAGTTAACTATTTATTAACACTTAACGCAAAAAACTTCATCCATTGCTACACGAACTCGTAGATGCGCTTGCATCGACCGGTGAGGGCTGGTATGACGCGCTCATGCACGATTTTTCACAACAAAAAGCATGGGCATTTGGCGAAGCGGCTAAACTGGTAGAGCGTTATAAGGACGCCCCGCCAGAAAAAGGCTATGTCTTGTTTGAGACAGGTTATGGCCCGTCTGGCCTGCCTCATATTGGTACCTTTGGCGAGGTGGCGCGCACCAGCATGGTCCGTCACGCCTTTGAGACCATGTCTGATATTCCAACCAAGCTGATGTGTGTGTCCGATGATATGGACGGCATGCGCAAGGTGCCAGACAATGTGCCGAATCAGGAAATGCTCGAAGAACATCTGCAAAAGCCACTGACGGTCGTGCCCGATCCGTTTGGCACACATGACAGTTTCGGCGCGCATAATAATGCCAAGCTGCGCGAGTTTCTCGATCATTATGGATTTGATTATGAATTTAAGAGCGCGACTGAGCTTTATAAGGGTGGTGCCTTCGATGACGCGCTGCTGAATGCGCTGAAACGCTATGATGCAATCATGAAAGTGATGCTGCCAACGCTTGGCGAAGAGCGTCAACAGACTTACAGCCCGTTCCTGCCTATCTCACCTAAGACCGGACGTGTGCTTTATGTGCCGATGAAAGCCGTCGACGCTGAAGCGGGCACCATTACCTATATTGATGAAGACGGCGAAGAAGTGAGCCAAGGCGTCACCGGTGGGCAGTGCAAACTGCAATGGAAGCCAGACTTTGGCATGCGCTGGGCGGCATTGGGCGTTGATTTTGAAATGTATGGCAAGGACCATCAGGTCAATGGCAAGATTTATTCGGCTATCTGCCGTGTACTGGGCGGCACCCCGCCAGAGCAATATTGTTATGAGCTGTTCTTGGACGCCAAGGGCGAAAAGATTTCTAAATCGAAGGGGAATGGCCTTAGCATTGATGAATGGCTGACCTATGCAACGCCAGAGAGTTTGTCGTTGTTTATGTTCAACTCACCGCGCAAAGCGAAACGTCTGCATTTTGATGTGATCCCGAAGCATGTCGATGAATATCTGACATGGGTAAGCAAATACCCTGAGCAAGAACCAGCCGCGCAATATGATAATCCGGCATGGCATATTCATGCAGGTGATGTGCCTAGCATCGATACGGCAGGTTTGAGCTTTGGTTTGCTGCTGAATTTGGCAAGCGCGTGTAACCCAGAAGATAAGTCGATTCTGTGGGGCTTCATTTCGCGCTACGCTGAGGGCGCAAAGCCAGAGACACACCCAACCTTAGATAAGCTCGCAGAATATGCGGTGAAATATTATCACGATTTTGTGAAGCCAGCGAAGCAGTATCGCAGCCCAACCGAGGCTGAGGCCGCCGCGCTACAAGAGCTAAAGAGCGCCGTGGCGAATCTGTCAGATGACACGCCAGCCGATGACATTCAGACCGAAGTGTTCACCGTGGGTAAGAATCACGGTTATGAGAATCTGCGCGAATGGTTCAAGGCGCTGTATGAGATTTTGCTCGGCCAAGAGCAAGGCCCGCGCATGGGTTCGTTCATTGCGCTTTACGGACGTAACGAGACCATCGCATTGATTGATCGCGCCATCGCAGGCGAAGATCTGGCGGCTTGATCATGCGTAGCATTTCCGGCATTACCCAAATCGCGCCACGCTATGAGGGCTTTATCATTGATCTATGGGGTGTGATGCATGACGGCACCGCACTTTACCCGCAGGCGCTTGAAGCATTTAAAGCGTTAGAGGCCACCGGTAAGCCGGTTATCTTTTTATCGAACGCACCGCGTAAGGCGAAAAAAGCGTCGGCTGTTTTAAGCCGCTTGGGCATTGGGCCAACACGTTATTTAGGCATGCTTACCTCTGGTCAGGCTGCTTACGACATGCTGCAAGCCAGCGATGATTATGGCGCGCAATATTATTATCTCGGCCCCGGCAAAGACGAAGATGTGTTAGAGGGCTCGGCGTATGTGGCCGTTGATAACCCAGCGGAAGCTGATTTTATTTTGAATGCCGGGTTTGAAGAAGATTTCCAAGAGACTAAAGCGATCAAGCCGACTTTGAAAAAACTGCTGAAGGAAGAGTTGCCATTGCTGTGCATCAACCCCGATATGGAAGTGGTCAAGCAAGATGGCACCCATATGTTATGCGCGGGTTGGGTTGCAAAAGAATATGCCGAGATGGGCGGCGATGTGCGCTATATCGGCAAGCCACACCCCGAAGTGTATCAGCGCTGCGTGCAGATGATGCGCGAAAAAGGCGCCAACAAACTGCTATGCATCGGCGATAATTTAGCGACCGATATTTTGGGTGCGAATCAGGCGGGCATGGATAGTCTGCTGATTACTGGCGGTGTGCTGCATGTGACATATAATGGCTTTCCAAGCCTAAATGAGTTACAAGAAGCCTGCACGCAACATGGTGCGACACCCACTTACATTGCCGAGCTATTTTGTAAGGGAGAGGAGATAGGGATGAATCAAGCCGCAGAGACCTTACCTGAAGAAGAAGTCAAAAGCGACGCCGAGCAAGCGGCCGCCAACCCGATGTGGGGTGGTCATTATGCTGACGGGCCGGACGCCGCATTTGCTGCGATCAACCCATCGATTGATTTTGATAAGCGCCTATACGCTTACGATATTGCTGGCTCGATTGCCCATAGCGAAATGCTAAAAAGCAAAGGCATTTTAAGCTCGGATGAATGCGAAACCATTCAGGATGGTTTGCAAAAAATCCGTGATGAGATTGAGGCAGGCCAGTTCACTTTCAAGCCGGAGCTGGAAGACATTCATATGAATGTTGAGGCACGCTTAAAAGAGATCATTGGTGATGTTGCGGGCAAGCTGCATACGGCACGTTCACGCAATGATCAGGTTGCGGTTGATTTCCGCATGTATGTGCGCGACGCATTGCGTGACGTCAATGAATTGATGCGCACATTGCAAGCCGCCCTTATCGATCAGGCGCATGTTTATTATGACAGCGTGATGCCGGGCTTCACCCATTTACAATCGGCTCAACCCGTAACGATGGGGCATCATCTAATGGCGTATGTCGAGATGTTCGCGCGTGATCGCGAACGACTCGAAGATGCGTTTGGACGCGTCAATCAATCGCCGCTTGGTGCGGCAGCATTGGCGGGTACATCCTTTGATATTGATCGTCATATGACGGCCGAGCTTCTTGGCTTTGATGAGCCGATGCGCAACTCGCTCGATGCCGTATCGGATCGTGATTTTGTGCTTGAGCCGCTTAGCATCTTTGCGATTGTCGCGATGCATTTATCGCGCCTGTCTGAAGAGTTGGTGATCTGGACTACGCCTGCCTTTGGTTTTATTGAGTTGCCAGAGAATTTCACCAGCGGTTCATCGATTATGCCGCAAAAGCGCAACCCGGATGCGGCGGAATTGATTCGCGGTAAAATGGGTCGTATCGCATCGCAATTCCAGACGCTGTTGATGGTGATGAAATCTTTGCCGCTTGCCTATAATAAAGACAGCCAAGAAGATAAAGAGCCATTCTTTGAAGCCTATGATCAGCTACGTTTATGCCTGATGGCGATGACTGGCATGATCGCTGCCTTCCGCGCCGATCATGACCGCATGCGCGAGATGGCTCAGGCCGGATTCTCGACCGCGACCGATATTGCTGATTGGTTGGTACGCGCATTGGGCATGCCATTCCGCGATGCGCATCATGTGACTGGCCGCATTGTGAAATTAGCTGAAGAGAAAGGCTGCCGTCTGGATGAATTAAGCCTAGAGCAGATGCAATCGGTGGAGCCGAAAATTAGCGCAGACATTTATGATGTGCTGAGTGTGCATGCATCGGCGGCGAGCCGTAAAAGTTTTGGTGGCACCTCGCCTGAGCGTGTCAAAGAAGCCGTGGAAGATGCGCGGGAGCGTTATTTGTAATGCGCAATATAGTCGCAGCATCGGTCATGGTTTTGGCACTTTGTGCGTGCGGGCTGAAGGGTGATTTAAAACGCCCATCAGAAGCGCGTGAAGAAGAGCAGCCAGCCGTGCAGCCGCCAGCCCCCGCCCCATACTATTATAAGAGACAGCAGCCTTATGGATCACTTTAATTATAAAGGCGGCGTATTGCATGCCGAAGATGTGAATGTTGAAGATATTGCCGCACAAGTCGGCACGCCGTTTTATATCTATTCTTCGGCGACACTGCAACGTCATTATGATGTGTTTTGCGAAGGGCTGAAGTCACTCAACTATCAGGTCTGCTTTGCGGTTAAGGCCAATTCAAACTGCGCCGTGCTTGCTACATTAGGTGCGCAAGGTGCGGGTGCGGATGTTGTCTCAGAAGGTGAGATTCGCCGCGCATTAAAAGCCAATATTTCACCTGACAAAATTGTGTTCTCAGGTGTTGGAAAAACACGCGAAGAAATGGCCTATGCGCTTGATGCTGGCATCTTCCAATTCAACGTTGAATCTGCGCCAGAGCTGAATGCACTCAATGAAGTTGCGACCTCAAAGAATATGCGCGCGCCAATTGCGATTCGCATCAACCCCGATGTCGATGCGGGCACGCACCATAAAATTTCAACGGGCCAGAAAGACAATAAGTTCGGCGTCTCCACCCACGCTGCACGACAGCTTTATGCATCTGCCGGTGAGATGGAAGGCATTCATGTGCAGGGCGTATCCATGCATATTGGCTCGCAGCTGATTACGCTTGATCCGTTCAAGGCTGCTTACACCCATGCGGCTGATGTGGTGAGAGGATTACGCGATGACGGCCACGCGATTAGCGTGCTTGATTTAGGTGGTGGTTTGGGTGTGCCTTATGATTCGGGCCTCACGCCGCCTACACCCAAAGAATATGGCGCAATGGTGAAGCAAACCGTTGGCAAGCTAGAATGCAAGCTAGTGTTTGAACCGGGCCGTTTGATAGTTGGTAATGCCGGCATTCTGGTCACTAAAATCATCTATGTGAAATATGGCGATACACGTCGCTTCTATATTGTTGATGCCGCGATGAATGATCTGATGCGCCCTGCGATTTATGATGC
>JALEGK010000046.1 GCA_022763105.1 Rickettsiales bacterium
CAGCTGACGTCTCAAGCGTGCGCTCTGTTGGCACCCAAGACTGGAATGAACGCGTTAGGCCAGATGTGTCGGCATCTTCATCGGTGCATTGACGCTCGCACACAACCACCTGACGCGCCAGCTCATCTGCTTGCTCACGCAGACGCTGCGCTTGCTGCGATTCCATCTCGATGCGCGCATCATAGGCTTCATTGATTTCCATGATTTGCGCTAGCACCTGGGTTCTGCTGTTGTTATCGCCGGTAACATCGACGCTACCTTGCTGCGTGCCACGCAAGGCTCTTTCACGGAAATTATTTTTTTGGTGGCGCCATCTCGCTACACTTCCTAGCTGATAAAAGTACTCTTGCATGGTTTCATTTAAATGCGTCACCAATTCCTTGCATGGTTCGCAGTCAGTCGTCACATCGCGCCATTTTGTCGATTTAGTAACGTCATAGACACCCCCCCAAAAGATCCAATCATCGGGGTTCTGTGTGTAACGGGTAGTATAGTTTCTATTGCGAATCCATGTGGTCGTTTCGCCATCTTCGTGCGGGTTGTTTATATCGTCTGGACGATCAATCACCCGAAAACCATCGCGCCCCAAAATACCTTCTGGCACCGTTCGGAATTCTGCGGTTTCTGCCTCTGCCGCCTCATTTGCTGCTTGGGCACCTGCTGCTTCTGCCTCGGCTTGCTCACGTGCTTCTTTTGCTGCTTCAATCTCTGCAAGCTCTGCCTCAATTTGTTCTAAGCGTTCGCGAAGCTCGCGTGTTTCCTCGCGCTTGCGCGCAATTTCGTCATTTAGATTTTCGCCTTCGCGTGCTGGCGATCCGGTAATCGTCTGAATTTGTTGCTGAATGCGCGTGCGCTCAGCGGTCAGTTCTGATTCGGGATTATATCGGATGACATCATCAGGGCCAGCGACTGCGGCAACGGACAAAAATAGTCCTGCCAGCAGAATCATCACATGCTTTAATTGCGGCCGTTTCGTCACGGGGTACACCCTTCTTAACTGCGTCACTCAGTCGGGCCTTACGGCCTCTTCACTCGCTTTTTGGTACTTATCTGAGCCGTGCCTGTAAAGACCTAATCCCCAGCACTGTGTTTCTTTCAACTCATGCGTGTCTTTTACGCCACACTTCAAGGGGCTGCCAAATCATGGGTTTTTTCTGATCAATGCTTGTCATGCACGAGCAGTGATGTATGACAAAAGCAACCAAGAGCACAGGGAGAGTTGCGATGCGTACCACCATGATGATCACCTTAATGGCCGTTGGGCTATGGGTAATGCTTGGCAATTATTCGGATTCGCACGCAGATGATGCGCCGAGCTTCACGCCCTCTTGTCCTCAGTCAGATATCGATAGCGGCTTGCGCCCCATGACAACGACCTGCGCGCCATGCCGCGATCTGGTCGACATTATCAATGCGCAGATTGAGACCATTAAAGCAATTGAAGAGCGGCTGAACAAAGCCATTAAAGCCTATAATGATGAATGCGGTAAGGTGCTTGAGAACCCGTGTGCCACGCAAGAGGGTAATCCTTCTTGTAATGATGGTGAGCGCGTCACTTTCAAGATGACCTATCGCGGCGATGGCGGCGGTTTGCCGATTAAACGTTCTGAGGATTTTTTCGGTAGCACGGGTTACGGCTTTAATAGCGCCGATGAGATGCTGCAATATATCAGCAAGAATTTGCGTCGCCCGATTGATCGTAATGCGAAATGCCGCGACTGTGTCGGCTATTTAAAGATTCTGCAGCACGGCCATGATGAGGATGCGCGCCAAGCCCAAATCGCTGCGGGCAAACGCCCTGATGCGTCACTGGCAGGCACCTTCCAGTTTGGTGAGCTGCAGATTAATGACGGTAATGTCGATGACAAAACCGGTAAGATTAAACCGTTTATCTTGTCCGACCGTTTCCCTGAAGGGCGCTTTCTAAATGGGCTGAAGAAATTTCTCTGTAAAGATGCAACCATTGTATTTGCGCAATGTAACATTGCTATGGGCCCTAAGGGTGATGAGACCGGTAAGGCGCTTGCAGACTTTTTTGGTGTGAATGTGATGGCGCCGAATTTCTCGACCAAGATGTTCGCCTGCCCAACCATGGACAGCCCCGATGCAGGTGGTGGTACCTATAAAGGCTTTAAGCCTACCGAGCCGATTAAAGATAAATGCGAAGAAAAATTCGAGCGCGATAAGAAGCGCCTGGATGATGAGAAGAAACGTTTAGCCGCACGTGTTGGTGTCATTAAAGCTGAGCTGGATGCAGCGATCAAACGCTTAGACGATAAAAAGAGCGAGCTTAAGCAATGCGAAGAAGATAAATGCAAAGGCCCATCGGCATTGGGTAAATTCTTTGGTGAAATCTTCGGCGGCATCGATGCCGATAAAGCCGCACATGATAATAAGCATAGCACCAAAGGTGGCAGCACCTATGTGCCTAAAGACTGTCCGAAATGTAAGCCGATATCTGAGCGGCTGATTAAAGCACAAAAGAAGCTAGAGAAGCTTGAGCCACAGGCCAAGGAAGCTAAGAACAAACAAAAGAACGCTCAAGACGCCTATGACAAAGCGAAAAAGCGCTTAGACAAGTTGATCGATGATTTGGAACTTGGTGTGGAAGAAGGGGTTGGTGCAGAGAGCACTGATCCAACCACCGGCATTAAGACCAGCTCTTATGATAATGGGCGCGGACAAGTTGAGATCAAACGCTTCGATAAGAACGGCAAACAGATTGGTGAGACTGAATATCGCACCCGTCCTTCTACAGCCGATAAGCGTAAGAAGGTCGAGAAGCTCGAGAAAGAACTCGCCAAGCTGAAGAAGAAGCTGGAAGAAGCCGAGAAAGAAGCAACGCGCCTAGAGAAAGAGCTGAAAGCGCTGAGCGAGCAAGCGGACGGCTTGCGCACGGCACTAAATGCATGCATGGAGAAATGCAAAAAAGCATTGAGCGAACCACCGAAGGAAGAACCTAAGATTACGACGGGTGGCAGCACTCCCATGCAGCCACGAGATCAGGAATGGGATGACGAGTTCGGCTCGTTGATTGAAGAGATTGAACGCTCACTTGGCCGTGAACTCACCGATGAAGAAATCGATCATTATTACGATAACCCAGAAGAGATGTATCGCTTCCTAGGTATGGATGGTGAGGCTGAGCCCGAGCCTAAGCCCAAACCTAAAAAGCCGAAACCTAAGCCTAAGCCAAAACCGATAAAACCAGAACCGGTGGTGATCGATGAGGACGGTTTTGAAATTGAATTAGAAGGCGCGAATTTCACCGATGGCGTCAACCCGTTTGATGCACGCGGCATTCGTGATCTGCATGATGAAGGCGTCATCAGAGGCCCGGGTATTAAAGAGCGTGACGATGGTCATGTCTTTGTGCCGAGTGGAAAAGACATACCCGTTGAAGAGCCGAAAATTGAATATACGGTTGGTGATGACAAAGTGGTCGTTGAACCGAAGAAGCCAGAAGAACCTAAAAAACCTAAGGAGCCGAAAGAACCAAAAGAGCCTAAGAAGCCAGAGCCGCTTAAAGTCTCTAGCAGCGGATCGATTCAATTCTCGCACATTGTCGGCGTTCCGCCAGAAGGCTCACCATGCCCAACGCCGGCAGGCAGCGTGTCGTTCACAGCGGCAAGTGGCAACCCGCTGAGCGTTATCAGCACCAGCGTGAGTGGTGCGATTCAGCCGAAGCTGAACGTCTCGCCGCAAGGCAGCTCGATACGCGCTGAGTTCAATTGCTCATCACCTGAGAATGGAACATTCACCGGCACGATTACGGTGAAGGTGAAGGACACTAAAACGGGGCAAACCGCCGATGTGAAGGTTAATGCTAAAGGTAGTGTGACTGGCGGATAGCCGTTGGTTTTCGAGGCGAAATATCGTATGCTTAGCTTTTGCAAGCAGACTAAAGGCAGCATCGTATGAGTTCCGCACGTGACACTAAGCCGACTTCGGCCCTTTATCGAGAAGTCGAAAAATCTCAGACCCTATTGTTAAACGAGCAATCGCGAAACATCGAAGCAGCCGGTAGAGAAGTCTTCAAGTTTGGCTTTGGTCAATCGCCCTTTCCACCGCTGTCATCCGCTATTGAGAAGCTCAAAGAAGTAGCAGATGCAAAAGCATATTCTCCAGTACAAGGCTTGCCGGAATTGCGAGAAAAGATTGCAGCGTTCCATCGTGAGGTAGATGGTATTGACATTGATGCTGAGCGCGTCTTGATCGCACCGGGTTCTAAAATTTTGATCTATGCGGCAATGGCCGTCTTTGACGAGCTCGATGTGCTGGTCCCTGCCCCCGCTTGGGTATCGTATGCACCGCAGGCAAAATTGCTGCGCCACACTGTGTTGCGCATACAGACTAGTGAAGAGGCACGCTGGCGCGTCTGCCCAGAAGCCCTTGAGAAAACCATTACTGAAAAAGCAAATCCGTCCACCCCATCACTGCTCATTCTAACCTATCCGGGTAATCCGGACGGGCTAACTTACAGTGAAGCGGAATTGCAAGCACTCGCTGAGACGTGCAAACGTCATCAGGTCACTGTTATCTCCGATGAAATTTACGGCATGCTCAATCATGCAGGCACGCATTGCTCGATGGCTAAATATCATCCAGATGGCACTATTGTCACTGGCGGCTTATCGAAATGGTGTGGTGCTGGCGGCTGGCGCATGGGGATGGCTATGCTACCCAAAGCGCTGGATGGCGAATATAAGCAAGTCTTACTGGGCGTCGCTTCTGAAACCTATTCTTGCGCGCCAACGCCTATTCAAATCGCTGCATGCGAAGCGTATAACTATAACGATGAGGTTAGAACTTATTTGAGTCATCAACGCAAATTACTATCCTTTATTGGAAATTGGTCGGCGGAGCAATTGCGTGAGGTTGGTATCAAAGTACATTCGCCACAAGGTGGTTTTTACCTGTTTGTTGATTTTAGCGGCTTATCAGAAAAACTGCTGCAAAGGGGAATCAATAGCTCGCAATTGCTATGCGAGCATTTGCTACGCGACACCGGCGTAGCATTGCTCTCAGGTGATGTGTTTGGCATTGCGCCTGCCCATGTGTCTGCGCGTTTGGCCTATGTTGAATTTGATGGAAAGGAAGCGCTAGAGCTTTCGAAAGCATATGGCAAAAAGCCTCTCGATGAAGATGCGTTGCGTGGTGTGTTTGGAAAAACTGCACGCGGTATCGAAACAATCTGTGATTGGGTAAGGCAGCTGTAACTTGAGGCCGTCAATATTGGCGGGTTTAGTCATGGCGGTGTTTGGTATGATTGCGGGCAGCTTGCTACTTACCAAGCAATCCGGTTTGCAAAAACGCAGTGAAGTTTAACGTTCTTCGATTGCCGTATCTAGATGTTGCGCTACCATCTATCATTATTTGCTTCGATGGATATAACAACCATCGATATAGCAGCGTTGATACATATCGGCATCGCCCACAAAGCTTTGCGCGCGCTCACGCATAATGGCGACCGTTTCGTCATCGGGCCATTGTTCGTGTAGCTTGTTGTAGATGGTGAGCGCCTCATCGAGATTGCCATGACGCATCAGGTCCAGCGCTTCTTCGAATTGCTTGATGGCAAAGACTTGCTCGCCGGTTGGCTCTGATGTGAGGATTTCATAAATATGGCACGGCTCGGTTTTGCCTTTTACCTGCACACAATCCAGACGTCTGATGAGTAGGCGCATTTTCTCATCGTCGTTGAGTTTGTTGTAGGTGTACTCGGTGATAATGATATGGGCGCCATAATTTTTGGTTAGTCCTTCAATGCGCGAGGCTAGGTTTACATTATCGCCGAGTGCTGTGTAGTTCAGCCGTTCCTCTGCACCAACCATTCCCGCCACTACCGAGCCAGAATTGATACCAACACCGATCTCAATACGCACACCAAGCTCTTTGCCTTCAGTCTTATTAAACTCGGCCAATGTTTCCATGATGCCAACCGCCGCTTTGATGGAGTGGTAGGCATGGTGTTTATCATCCTTAGGAATGCCAAACAGCACCATGATTGCATCACCGATGAATTTATCGATGGTGCCGTGATAGGCATGAATGGGCTGTGCCGTCTGGGTGAAATATTTATTGAGCAGCGTGATCAACTCGGCTTCGGTTAGTCGCTCCGAGAGCGATGTAAAGCCGCGAATATCAAGGAACAAGACAGAGGCATCACGACGTTCACCACCCAGCTTTACGCCAGTATTGAGAATATGCTGCGCAACATCGGAGGAGACCGATTTATTGAGCGCATCACGCACTTTTTGTTTTTCGGCTAACTCGTGAATCATTCGATTGAATGAATCGGCAAGCTGCGAAAATTCATCGGAGGTTTGAATGCTGACGCGATGCTCGAAATTCTCTTTCTCGATTTCTGCAGTGGCCGTTCTTAAAATACGGATGGGCCGCGAAATACCGATAGAGAAAATGAACGCAACCAGCGCACTGCCTGCTATGGCAAGCAGCAGCACCACGACCAAATGATTGCGGATAGTCTGCACAAACATCAGCTTGTGATCGAGTGACTGCACCAAGAGATAGGGCGGCATGGAGCCTTTTGTATCATCGACATAACGTGCTAGAAACCGCTCATCATAGATCATCAATTCATGGGTTTTTTCTGGTGCCATTGCTGCAGCATCTAGCTGCTTGTTCATGGCTGCCGTAATATCTGAAAAAGCCTGATCTGATCGGTGCTGCCACTGTGTATGCAAGATGATGTTTTGGTTATGGATGATGCCCAAATCGATGTCGCTAATATCTTTGATATGCTGCAAATCATCTTGCCCCAGCAGCTTACCCACCACGACAATACCAATCATCGTATCGCTTAAAAACACTGGCATGCTAATGAATTGCTGATAGCTCGCATCGGTGAGCACATGTCCGGCACTTTCACTACCCGTTAGTGATTGTGAAAACGCCGCAGATTGCGCAATCGATGCACCATAGCTATCTGCATCTGGTGTGATGGCTTTTTGCTGGCCTTGTGGGTCAAGTATGATCACAAAGTCTGCATAGACGAGACTTGGAAATACTTCACTAATCAACACATCATTGCGTGTCGATTCATCATATTGCTTATTGGTGAGGATGGTACGAATAAGCTGATCGCCTTGCAGAAAATAAGCTTCGCTTAGCATCGCATCAAAGCGTTGCTGCATCTGGTCTTTCGCCACCATTTCTGCCTGAGCTAGCTGGCGCTGTATTACCACTCTGAATTCGCGCTCGATCGTGTCTTGCACCATGTAGAAAACCGCGCCCAGCAGTAAGATCACAATCGATGTGATCAGCAGGGTCAGTTTGTAGCGAAATGGAAAGACTTTGATCATATGCTATGCGCTAATACGCCTTGCGCTCATAGCGGCGACCCAATTTGTTTTTGTGCTTTAACACATCACGCACGACCTTGGTGCTGGTCACTTGTATTTGCGGGACAGTCACATCGGCACTGACCTGAATAGGCTGCTCATGTTTGCCACCATAGATATGAATGACATTCAGCGTGTAATTGCCTGCTGGCACATTCTTGATAGTGAAATTCCCGGACGCGTCGGTCGTGCCAAATAACTGGTTATCAAGCACGATAATATCCTGCACCATCGATTGGTGGATGTTACAATAGACTTTATATTCAGTGGATTGCTCAAATGTCTGCTCTCTGAATTGCCCTCGCGGAAAACTGCCTAAATCGAAGCTCGTCTCTGTGTTGTTGCTAAACACATTATGCTGAATCGGGTCGTCATTATAAAAATGCACCATCTGGCCCTTTACGATAGGCAGAATGCGTGGCTCGAATTGCTTATCTTTTTGGCGCGATATTGCTGGTTCGGATGGGGCGGGCTGGGTAATGCCTGACAAGAACACCACGGCGTTATCATGCTGCTCTAACGCTGACTCACCGCCCTTTTTCATTACTTCGATCGAGCCGGAGACTGTCGCCGCCTGAGCATAGGCGCCTGTGAATAATATCGCCAAGCTTAAGAAAAATATGTTTTTCATTACCGTTTGCCCCCTCTTTCGCGTTACTATCTATAACAAAGTTGGGGACCGAGTGAAATGCCAAAACACATTCTTTCAGTAATCCTGCTGCTTGGCGCTTTAACGCTGCCAATTGCCGCGGCTGCAGAAGCATTGCACGAGCATGTTACCGATGCGCTGCATGCATGGATTGGCGATGGCAAGGCGTCACTGGAATTGCGTTATCGCTATGAATTTGTCGATCAGGCGGGCTTTGCGCAAGATGCTAAATCGAGCACATTGCGTACCCATGTCGGTTTTCAATCCGGCACCTACCGAAATATCTCCGGCTTTGTGCAAATCGAAGATGTCAGCCCAATTGGCCATGAGAAATTCAATAGCAGCATCAATGGCCGCACCCAATATCCGCTGGTCGCAGACCCGGATGCCACCGAGGTGAACCAAGCGTACCTCACCTATAGCGGCATTGATAACAGCATTATCCATGCGGGACGGCGCAGCTTTGGCTTGGATAATGAACGTTTTATCGGGTTCGCGAACTGGCGACAAAATGCCCATTCTTATGACGGGGTGACGTTTGAGAATTGGGCGCTGCCTGATCTGAATCTGTTTTATGGCTATATGACCAAAGTGAACCGAATTCAGTCGGATAAGCATCCGATGGGTGATTATGACGGCAATATGCATCTGTTTAATGCGCGCTATAATGCGTCATCGCTTGGCGTGGTCACGGCTTATGCCTATTTGCTCGATATCTATAATTTGCCGTGGCTATCCACCAATACCTATGGCGCGTCAGTTGATGGTGAGCTCTGGCTGAGTGATGAGATTAGCGTGCCGTACCGATTCGAGGCCGCAAAGCAGACTGACGGCGATCATAATACGAATGCTTTTGATACGCATTATGCGCTGGCAAGCATTGGGCTTGCAGGCGAGTATTGGAGCGTCACCGCCGGATATGAGCGATTGGGCAGTGATAATGGGCAAGGCATTATGGCTAAGCTTGGCACCTACCATCATTTTAATGGTTGGGCCGATATGTTTATCACCACCCCTGCTGCGGGCTTGGAAGATAAATATTTGTGGCTTGATTATGAGCTGCCCTACACGGATACGTGGTTTGACGGTACGGTGGCTATGCTGCGCTATCACAAGTTTGATAGCATTCATGGCAGCATGGATTACGGGCAGGAATTTGATGCCGATATCTCCAAATTCTGGGTGGATGATCAATATGAGATTGGTCTGCGTTATGCCTTTTATGATGCGCAAGATTTCGCCACAGACACTCACAAGGCGATTTTAACGCTGCGCTACTCTTATCACTAGGCCCAAACCCGCACCCTTTGCGGTTGCTATTCTTCACGCTTCCCACTAAGACTTTTCTCAAATCATTAACTAATAAAACGCACAGAGAGGTCTATACATGTCTATCCGTACGCTCTGCATTACCACTGTTTTAACTGCCACATTATCGGTTGGGGCACTCATGCAGCCCGCTTTTGCTAAAGGCGAGCCTAAATCCAACCAGTTCTGGTGGCCAGAAACGCTTGATCTATCGCCATTGCGTGATCACTCCGAAAAATCCAGCCCGATGGGTAAGCATTTTGACTATGCAGTTGCGTTTAACAGCCTCGATTTGAAGGCCGTGAAGAAAGATATTGATGCGGTGCTCACCGATTCTCAAGATTGGTGGCCTGCGGATTTTGGCAATTACGGTCCATTCTTTATCCGTATGGCGTGGCATAGTGCCGGCACCTACCGCACGCTAGATGGCCGCGGCGGTGGCGATGGTGGTCAGCAACGCTTCGACCCCCTTAATAGCTGGCCGGATAACGGCAACCTAGATAAGGCGCGTCGCCTGCTATGGCCGGTGAAACAGAAATATGGTGCGAACCTTTCATGGGCTGATCTGATGATTTTGGCTGGTAATGTCGCGCTGGAGAATATGGGCTTTGAAACCTACGGCTTTGCCGGTGGTCGCAGCGATGATTGGGAGCCGGATATTGTGTATTGGGGTCCTGAGGTAGAGATGCTGGCGAGTGATCGCCATGAAAAAGACGGCGTGTTGCAACGTCCTTTGGGTGCGACGCATATGGGTCTGATTTATGTGAACCCAGAAGGTCCAATGGGTAAACCTGACCCTAAAGGCTCTGCGAAAAATATCCGCATCGCATTTGGTCGTATGGCGATGAATGATGAAGAAACCGTGGCACTTACCGCAGGCGGTCATACCTTTGGTAAGATGCATGGCGCGCACAATCCTGGCAAATGTCTGGGCAAAGAACCAGGTGGCGCACCAATTGAAGATCAAGGCTTTGGTTGGAAGAATAAGTGCGGTAAGGGTCATTCAGAAGACACCACTACCAGTGGGTTGGAAGGTGCATGGACGCAATCACCAACGCAATGGTCTACCCTGTATCTTGAGAACTTGCTAAACAATGAATGGGAAGTAAGCAAGAGTCCTGCTGGTGCGATTATTTGGGTGCCAAAAGATAAGGACCTGCATGAGTCTGTGCCTGATGCGCACATTGAGGGCAAATCGAACCCACCGGTTATGACCACCGCCGATATGGCGATGAAGCATGACCCAGCCTACCGCAAAATTGCAGAGCGTTTCTTGAAGAATCCTGATGAGTATCAAAAAGCGTTTGCCAAAGCATGGTACAAGCTAACGCATCGCGATATGGGTCCTCGCTCGCGCTATTTAGGTGACGAAGTGCCGAGCGAAGCATTGATCTGGCAAGACCCGCTTCCGAAGGTAGAGCATGATCTGATCAGCGAAGGAGATGCGTCTAAGCTGAAAGATAAAATTCTGGATACTGGCTTGAGCGTGGCAGAGCTAGTGCGTGTCGCTTGGGCATCTGCGGGTAGTTATCGTGGCAGTGATATGCGCGGTGGTGCCAATGGTGCACGCGTGCGTTTGGCTCCGCAAAAAGACTGGGCCGTGAATAACCCTGCTGAGCTGACGAAAGTATTGTCTAAGCTTGAGGAAGTTCAGAAAGAC
>JALEGK010000047.1 GCA_022763105.1 Rickettsiales bacterium
TCGATGCTGACAATGTCTTCGGCTTTGTCGTCATCGAGTGATGCTTCAATCAGTGCTTTAACAGTTGAGGCATCGCAGTCAGATGTGGAAAAAATAAACCCCTCCATCTATGGTTACCTATTCATATTATGCCGTAAAAAAGCATCCTCTCCAAGCGTTTTTCGCAAGGCTGTTGCTGAGAGTGGATGACGCTGCATAAAACAATAAACCCAAGCGGGTGATTTCACATTTTTCAAAAGGCGGGCATCCGCTTCGTCGTAACGCGCATGCTTGTAGCGTTGCGCGGCAACTTGTCTTAAGCAAGCATGTGAGAAGGGTGCGCGGTCAAAGATGGCAATGGGCAGTGATTCGAAGAATTGTTGCCAATGATGCCATTTGTGAAAGATGTGCAAATTATCGGCGCCCATAAGCCAGATGAATTGGTGCTCAGGATGGCGTTGTTGCAGCGAGGTAACGGTATCAATGCTAAAATAAAGTTGCTGCTGCGCTTCAAAATCCGAGATGCGAATCTTGGGAGAAGCTTCGGTGATGCGCATGGCAGACTCTATGCGTTGGTCATAGGGCGCAAGGTCGCTTTTTTTGTTGTGTGGATTTTGAGGTGAGACCAACCACCAGACCTCATCAAGCTCGAGCCGCTTTATTGCCTCTAATGATAAATGCAGATGCCCTTCATGTGCCGGATTGAATGACCCCCCCAGCAAGCCAACGGTTTTGCGCGCTCGGCGCTTGTGCTTAGCTTCGGGTTGCGCCATCGCTGCTGACAACATATTTGTAAGTCGTAAGCTGGTCGCAGCCAACGGGTCCGCGTGCATGCAGGCGACCTGTGGAGATGCCGATTTCTGCGCCCATACCAAACTCGCCACCATCAGCGAATTGGGTCGAGCTATTGACCATGACAATCGCGCTATCGATTTGCTCGGCATAGAGTTTGGTTGCGGCTTCATCTTCGGCGATAATCGCATCGGTATGGTGCGAGCTGTAGCGGTTCACATGCTCGATGGCTTCTTCAATATCGGCAACGGTTTTCACTGACACAATCGCATCGAGATATTCAGTGCCCCAATCGTCTTCTGTTGCAGCAACAATTCGACTATCTGCTTTTTGTGCCGCAGCGTCGCCACGCACTTCGCATTTCAGCTCACTCAAACGATCCACTAATTTTGGCAGAATGGTATCGGCGACACTTGCGTCAATGACGATCGATTCGGTGGCACCGCAAATACCGGTGCGGCGCATTTTTGCGTTACTGACTACATTCACTGCTTTCTCAACATCAGCAGAGCTATGGATGTAGCTGTGGCAATTACCATCGAGGTGTTGAATGGTCGGAATGCGACTTTCTTCTGCGATACGACGGGTCAGTGATTGGCCGCCGCGCGGTACGATGATGTCGATGTAATCAACCAGCGTCAGCATTTCGCCTACGGCGGCACGGTCACGCGTTGGTACTAATTGTACTGCTTCAGCTGGTAGGCCGGCTGCCTTTAAACCTTCGTGAAGAGCGGCAACAATAGCGGTAGAAGAGTGCAGGCTTTCTGAGCCTCCTCGCAGAATAGCGGCGTTACCTGATTTCAGGCACAGCCCGCCTGCATCGGCGGTGACATTAGGGCGTGATTCGTAGATGATGCCGATGACGCCAAGTGGCACGCTGACTTTATTGATGGTCAGGCCATTATTATTACCTTCCCAGCTATCAAGGTGCTTGCCAACAGGGTCTGGCAGTTTTGCAATGGCGCGCAAGCCTGATGCGATGCCTTTAATGCGGTCTTCATCGAGGGCTAAGCGATCTAGCAATGCACCACTAATGCCTTTTTCTTTGGCAAAGTTCATGTCTTTGGCGTTGGCTTCTAAAATAGATGCGGTGTTTTTTTCTAGCGCATCGGCGGCGACGTTCAGCGCCTGATTCTTTTGATCTGACGTTGCGGTTGCGAGTTTGCGGTAAGCGGCTTTGGCAGCTTTCGCAATGTTCAGCATTTCATCAGCGATATTTTCAACTTGTAGTGCGGCTTGGGTAGACATCATTACGCTCCTTCGGCTCGTCCATGAACAACAAATGTGTGGCAGAGCATATCATGGATTCCTGTTTTGTTAATGGTTAATGCAACAGGGAAAAACCAGATGAGATGTAGCCACATGATTAACACCATGCTGGTGTCGGTTTCTAAACTCGTATGTAGTGGTAGTGCCGGCATGATAAAGGCTAAATACCGCATCAATGCTTGCTCTTTTGTAATGAAGTTTCCGTCTTGGCTGACGACGTAAATACCAACAATGCGCTTGCCGGGTGTCGCTTGCCATGAGCTTTGCAAAAACATGACGTAATAGATACCCGAAACAATCAGGCTAATGAGCGATTGTGTGCCGGTGGTATCTGCCAGTAATCCGGTGAAGATGACTAAAACGGGCAATAAAATAAGCTGATCTAGAAATACGGCGAAGGCACGAATGAGAAGGCCCGCATGCTCGTATGGAGATGGCTGCTGCATGATTAGTCCATCACCAGATCGTTACGGTGGACGACAGAGTCGCGGCGGCGATAACCCAGAATCTCTTCGATCTCTTCGGACTGCTTACCCATAATCATTTTGACCTCGATAGAGGTGTAGGTTGTCAGGCCAAACGCGATGGTATTATTTTTCTTGTCAATAATGCGAACCGTATCACCGCATGTGAACGAACCATCGACATTAACAACACCCGGAGCAAGCAGGCTATTGCCTTTTTTGAGTGCCCGAACGGCGCCATCATCAATGACCAATGTTCCGCTGGGCTGAATGGAGTTTGCAATCCAATGTTTGCGTGCGGTCAGTGGTGTTTCATTTGCAATGAACCATGTGCAGCGATCATCTGCCAAAATCGATTGCATTGGATTGATGCGTTTGCCAAGCGAGATAATCATGTGGCAGCCTGATGAAACCGCGATTTGTGCCGCTTGTAATTTAGTGATCATGCCCCCGCTTGAATAGAAATCATCTGACTCATGGGCCATGCTCATGATTTCTTCTGTAAGCTCGTCAACAACTGGTATGAAGACAGCGTCTGGGTTTAGCTTAGGATTATCGCTATAAAGCCCATCAATATCAGAGAGAAGCACCAATGTATCTGCTGAGATCATGGATGCGACGCGAGCTGCTAAGCGATCATTATCGCCGTAGCGAATCTCGGATGTGGTGATCGTATCATTCTCATTGATGATCGGAACGATATTGTGCTCGAGCAGCGTGTTGATGGTGCTGCGCGCATTGAGGTAACGGCGACGGTCTTCCGTGTCTTCTGTTGTCATTAAGATTTGTGCTGCGACAGCGCCATGTTTATTCAGCGTCTTACGCCACGCTTCAATCAGTGTGACCTGACCGCAGGCGGCGGCGGCTTGTTTTTCTTTGAGTTTTAGGGAGGGGGCATCGTAGCCTAAGACATGACGACCCAGCGTCACGCCACCAGAAGAAACGACAACGACCTCTAGCCCTAATGATTGCAGATGTACGATGTCTTCGCACAGGCTGTTGAGCCATTCATGTTTGACTTCACCCGTGTCTAAATCTGCCAGTAGCAGCGAGCCAACTTTGATAACAACACGTTTTGCATCGGCCAGTTTAGGCACTTGCATTTAGGGTATCCTCCGGCATTTCGTAAAAAGGTTCTTCTTCTTCCTCATCTTCGTCTAAGCCTAATGTGGCACGATGCTCGTCAATTGCAACTAGCATGTCGCGCAATATCTCGTCGACACCCTCTTTTGAGATACCAGACATGCGGCGTACCGGCTTGCCGCTTGCCTGTTCAAGCAGCTCAATTTTTTCAACGATTTCTTCTTCGGTGAGTGCATCACATTTATTGAGCGCAATGATTTCCGGCTTGTGGGCAAGTTCGTTATCATAGGCTTCGACTTCGCCGCGAACGGTTTCGTATGCTTCGATGACATCTTCTTGCGTGCCGTCGATTAGGTGCAGCAAAATACCGCAACGTTCGACATGGCCGAGGAAGCGTTGGCCTAGACCGACTCCGCGATGCGCGCCTTCAATCAGCCCCGGAATATCGGCGAGTACAAATTCGCGTTGATCGATATAGACGACACCGAGTTGTGGCACGAGGGTGGTGAAAGGGTAGTCCGCAATTTTAGGTTTTGCACGCGTGACGCTTGCTAAGAAAGTTGATTTACCTGCATTTGGAAGCCCAAGCAAACCTGCATCTGATAGCAGCTTCAGGCGCAACCAGACCCATAATTCTTCACCCTCTTGGCCGTGGGTGAATTTACGTGGTGCGCGGTTAGTAGAGCTTTTGAAATGGGTGTTACCCAAACCGCCTTTACCGCCTTTAGCGAGCGTGAAGCGATCGCCCACTTTGGTGAGGTCGGCAACAACCGTCTCTTTATCTTCGGCAATAATTTGCGTGCCAGCCGGTACGGGAATAATGAGATCAGGTGAGCTGGCACCGGTACGCATGGAGCCTTCGCCCTCTTTACCGCGTTGTGCTTTAAAATGCTGTTTGTAGCGAAAATCAATGAGGGTGTTCAGGCCGTGGACGCATTCGATAATGACACTACCACCACGTCCGCCGTCACCACCATTGGGACCGCCGAATGGGATGTTTTTCTCGCGACGAAAGGCAACGCAGCCATTACCACCTGCGCCACTTTTTACGAATATTTTTGCTTCATCTAGAAACTTCATTTCTCAAACCGGTATAAAAAAAGGGAATGGCTAACCATTCCCTTTTTGTTTTCTCTTTGGCCAATCAGACTATGCGGTAGCGGTTTCCACGCTGACATAGCTGCGATCATTGGCTTTCTTGTAAAACTTTACATTGCCTTCGGTTAGGGCAAATAGGGTGTGGTCTTTACCGATACCAACATTCTCGCCCGGGTAGAACTTCGTACCACGCTGGCGAACAATAATGTTACCAGGAACGACTTTCTCGCCACCGAATTTTTTCACACCAAGGCGACGACCGGCTGAGTCGCGACCGTTACGGGAACTACCACCAGCTTTCTTATGTGCCATGACTGATTACTCCTTATCTGCTTTCTTAGCAGCGGTCTTTTTAGGTGCTGCTTTTTTCTCAGTAGTTTTCTTAGCAGCAGTTTTCTTTGGTGCTGCTTTTTTCTCAGAAGCGGCTTTCTTTTCAGCTGGCTTCTTAGCAGCGGTCTTTTTAGGTGCTGCTTTTTTCTCGGTTTTCTTCTCTTCTGCTTTTGGCGCATCTGCTTTTTTAGCAGCTGGCTTAGCAGCAGTCTTTTTACCATCCAAAGAGATATCGCTTACTCTAATCGTGGTAAGCATTTGGCGATGGCCGCGCTTACGACGATAGTTGTGACGACGTTTCTTTTTAAAGACGATGACTTTGTCGCCTTTACCTTGCTCAACGATTTCAGCGTTTACGACAGCGCCAGCAACCAGTGGGGCACCCACTTTTACTTCGTCACCACCAACAGCGAGAACTTGATCTAGCGCTACAGAAGCACCGACTTCACCTTCTAGCTTTTCAACTTGAAGCACGTCACCTGAAGCGACTTTATATTGCTTACCACCAGTTTTTACGACCGCGAACATCGTTTTATCCTTTCAATTTAACCTGCCTGCGCAGGGAGGCGGTAATATAGTGGACAAAAGCACCCTGTCAACGAAAATTCTTCAAAATCCGTTGTTAATTTTGAGCATATGGGCTAGCACAGTCCAAAGCGGACTGAGGAGAGCCATGAATCGGGCACAAAGACGAGCGCAAGCTAAGGGCAAGGAAAAGCAGGCTAACCAGCAAAAACAGGTGGTTTCGCTCCAGCAGGTTTTGGCTATGGCCTTGAATCTTATTCAAAAAGGCGATTTGGCTCAGGCTGAGGCTGCTTGCCGCCAAGTATTGGCGAAGCACCCAGATAATCATGATGCGCTTCAATTGCTTGGTGTTATTGCTGGGCGCTATGAGAAATGGGTGGATTCTGCCAATTTGATGCAGCGGTCGCTAGAAGTGAAGCCTGATCAGCCAAATGTTTGGTTTAATTTGGCGCGTGCTTATTTCAATATTGGTGAATTTGATAGGGCGATTAACGCGAATAGCCAAGCTGCTATCATGCAGCCTGACAATCCTGAGCCACTTTATAACCGTGCCAATGCGCATACGAGTAAGATGCAGTTTGAAGAAGCGATTGCCGATTTTAAACGTGCGTTAGAGCTTGACCCGACACATTTGGATGCGAAGCGTAATCTCGCACTGACCTATAAAGAGATTGAGCGTTATGATGAATGCATTGCGCTTTTGACCGAACTGACTAAAGAGCGCCCGAATGATGCGGATATTTTCCGAACCTTGGCGCTATGCCATCGCGATATTAGTAATATGGATGAATGTCGTCATTATATCGATGAGGCGATCCGCATTCAGCCTAACTTCTCAGATGCGCATTATGGAAAATCGGTGATTCATAAGTATGAATCAGAAGATGATGAGCATTTGCAGCAGATGTTGGCGCTTGATAAAGTTGAAAAAGACCGCATCCATCAAATGTTTTTACATTTCGGATTAGGCAAGGCCTATGACGATTTGAGAGATTATGACCAAGCATTTGCACATTATAATCAGGCGAATGCCTGTAACCGTGAGGGCATTGAGTATGATACGGCGCGGGTAAAAGGTTATTTTGAGAAGTTAAAAGAGCTATTCACCAAGCAGCGTTTGGATGAGATGTCTAAACCTTGGGATGAGACGCCAGAATTTACGCCGATCTTCATTTTGGGTATGCCGCGTTCGGGTACGACACTGGTAGAGCAGATCATTGCTTCGCACTCTCAGGCCTGCGGGCTGGGTGAGTTAGAGGATTTGCATTTTGCTGTTACGGGTAATGTTTGGGAGAAGCGACCAGACTATTTAACGCTTATTCCCAACATGAAGCCTGAGGATTATCATGCTGTGGGCCGGGATTATCAGACCAAGCTGCGCCGTTTTGAGAAAGAAGCCTTTGTCTGCGACAAAATGCCGCGCAATTTCCACCATATTGCCATGATTAAGCTGGCACTGCCTCATGCGAAGGTGGTGCATTGTCGCAGGCACCCTCTGGATACGTGTTTATCTATCTACCGTAAGCTCTTCTTCGGGTTGCAGCCATTTGCGTATAATCAAACTGAGTTGGCGGAGCATTACACGCTGTATCATGATCTGATGGGCTATTGGGAATCGGTCATGCCTGACTTTATCCATACAGTGCATTATGAGCAGTTGGTTGAGTCGCCGGAAGAACAGGTGCGCGCCTTATTGGGCTTCTGTGGCTTGGAATGGGAAGATGATTGTTTGAATTTTCACACATCTAAGCGCTCTGTTCGCACTGCGAGCGCCCAACAGGTGCGTCAACCTATCTATAAGGATGCAGTTGCGGGCTGGAAACGTTATAGTGAACAGATTCAACCGATGATCGAGGTGCTTGGCACGGACTATGAACCGCTCGCGTGAAACTGATTCCTCTGGGAATCCCAATAATGCATCGATTGCCTTTGGGGTGCTGCTGAAATCGCTGATGCTGATTTCGCTGCCGCCAATGATCGTGCTGTCGGTATTTGTGGTGCTTGGGATTTTGTCACTGCCGCATATGCTGCTTGCCTATATAGTGATTCTGCTGACCAGTACGATCTTTGTGTATCCGTTCTTGGGCAATATTGCTGCGCTAACGGCTTATGTGGACATGTTGGCGAAAGATAAACGTGTGCAGGCACCAACCCTGCAATATCTGAGTGTGCCGTTTGACTTATCGGAAGCGCTTGAACATTTGCAGCGCAGTTGGGAAGTGAAGAAACAGCAGATGGAAAGTGTGATCACTGAGCGTGAGATCTTGGTGGATACGCTTCCCGATATTCTGATCATGATTAATGACGATCAGCAGATTGTGCGCACTAACCGCGCAGCGCGCGCGATCTTCGGGCAGAATCTTGCGCAAAAACCGCTCGATGAGGTGATTAAAAGCCCATCACTCATGGATTCGGTGAATTCAGTCATTACCGATCTGAAGGGGCGTGAGGTCGAATTTCGTATTGAAGAGCCAGTCATTCGCGACTTTCTCGCGATTATTGAGCGGTTCCCAGTGCCTTCGGGTGGCGGTATTTCGACGATTATTACCATGAATGATATTACCGAGCTGAAAAGCGTGGAGCAGATGCGCGCAGACTTCGTGGCGAATGCCAGCCATGAGATTCGCACACCGCTTGCCAGTATTCGCGGCTTTATCGAAACCCTCATGGGGCCTGCAAAAGATGATGAGCAGGCACGCACCGAATTCTTGCAAATCATGCTCGATCAGGCAGATCGCATGCAACAGTTGATCAATGATTTGCTGTCATTATCGAAGATTGAGATGAACGCCAACACCGTGCCGATTAGTGCCGTGGAGCTTGATAAAGTGATTCGCAAGCAGGTGGAACAGCTTAAGCATCCGGCTGATCAGAAGCAGATGAAGTTGGTGTTGGATATTCATGATAATCTGCCGCAAGCCAAAGGCGATGCGAACGAGTTGGCGCAGGTGGTGCATAATCTGGTCGGAAATGCGATTAAATATGGTTACGCCAATTCGGATGTTACTGTGCGCGCGAAAGTCACCTCGGAATTGCCATCGGATTCGAAGATGCGTAACCAGCATCGCGTGATTTTGATGTCGGTTCAAGATCAGGGTGAGGGGATTCCCAAGCAGCATTTGCCGCGCCTGATGGAGCGTTTTTACCGTGTCGATAGTGCGCGTACCCGTGAAATTGGCGGCACCGGTCTTGGTCTGGCGATTGTGAAGGGGATTGTGAACCGTCACCGTGGCGCCATCACGGTTGACAGTATTGAGGGTGAGGGCACGACCTTCTCGGTTTACCTGCCGATTTACGAAGACTAATATTCTGAATTTTCTATATTAAAGTAAATGGTTGGCAAGCTGCGACTAGCTTGTTATAGACAACCCTAGACAATGGATGGGGGATAGCATGACCATTGAAATGATACTTGCCTGGGCTGCGTTTTTCATGGCTGCCTATTCGGTAATGGGCAATGATGCACCGGCTCAGGTGCTTGGGACGCTGATTGCATCGCACCCGAATAAGCGTTGGATTTTATGGCTTGGCTCGTCCGTGCTGCTTGTGTTTGCGCTGGTGTTCTCATGGGTGAATTATGGCGGTGATATCTCGTTTGGCCGTCTAGAGCGCATCCCGCATGTTCCGATGGAATGGTATTATTTGCTCGGACCAATTGGCTTATTATTGCTGACTCGTTTTGGCGTGCCAGTCTCAACCAGTTTTATGATGCTATCGATGTTCTCTGCCGGGCTAGTGCTGGAGAAGATTATTATTAAATCGATGGTGGGGTATGGTTTGGCGCTGATTGTGGCGCTCAGCATCTGGATGATTATGCGCAAATTCTCACCAGGCCCTAGTAAGCCCGCCAATATGAAGCTTTGGCGCCCGTTGCAATATATCAGTACAGGCACGCTATGGTGGTTCTGGTTGAGCCATGATCTGGCGAATGTGGCTGTCTTTTTGCCACGCCAATTATCGATCTATGAGCTAATCGTCATTAGTGTCGTGATGGTTGGCACATTGGGGTACATCTTCCGTGAAGCAGGCGGAAAGGTGCATAAATTCGTCTTTAAAGGTGAGACGGATATGGATATCCGTGTGGCGACCCGCATTGATGCGATCTACGCTTTGTTGCTCTTCGTATTCAAGGAATGGAGCAATATTCCGATGAGTACCACATGGGTATTTATTGGTTTAATGGCTGGGCGCGAGTTGGGTAATGCGGTCTGGAAAGAGCGCAAAGATCGCAAAAAGGCGGTTAAAGTGGTAGCACAACGTTTGGGTATGATTACCTTTGGTGCGGTTGTTTCCTTACTGTTGGTCGGATTGATCATGATGTTGAAGGGTGGTGAGCCGTCGCTTTAATGTCTGCTACTCCACAGGATTAGTTTTCCTTTTGCTTTTCCCGTCGCGGCAGTCATAGTTTGCTTGGAGTGTTAAGATGGCGTTTGAAGAAAGTGGTCGTGAACGACGGATTAGTCTGATCCTGCTGCAATATTGGAATAAGCAGCGTGGTGATAATGACGTGCCGTGGGAAACAGATATGTTCCCCGAAGACCTAAGCACGATTTGGCCGCATTGTTTTGTGCTTCATTGCCACCGCAGCGGTGATCTTCAGAAATTTGAATATCAGTATCTGGGTTCTGAAATTACGAACCCCTATAAAAGTGGTGTGCTTGACCCTCAGAATCATGTGATGGTCTCTCCGCAGCCCAACCGCCTCTCGCATTCATATGAGCATGTGCTTGAATCTAAAGAGCCTTTGCTGGATGAGGGCGAATGCCTTGGCCTGTCAGGGGAGCTGATCAAATTCCGCCAATGTATGATGCCACTTTTGTCGAAAGAAGAAGGGGTTGAAGCGATAATTGGCGGGGCATGGTACAAAATTTTCGAAGGCGCGTAGGCTTTTTCTTGATGCGGGCCAAATAAGCGCCTAAAAAACCGTTATAAATAAGGCTAAAAAAAGCGGCAAATAGTCGTTGACACGCCTTGATGCATTCATTATGTTCCCACACCTCGAAACATAAGGGCAGAGAAATGAAGACCTATTCGGCAAAACCAAGTGATATTTCCCGCGATTGGTGGGTGATTGATGCACAAGATATCGTGTTAGGACGTATGGCGTCGCACGTTGCAAAACTGTTGCGCGGTAAGCATAAGCCTATGTTTACGCCTCACATGGATTGTGGTGACCACGTCATTATCGTGAATGCGGACAAGGTGAAGCTGACGGGTAAGAAACGTTCAGACAAGAAATATTATTGGCACACAGGTTTCCCTGGTGGTATCAAAGAGCGCACGGCTGAGGCTTTGTTGCGTGGTGAGCACCCAGAACGTGTGGTTCAAAAAGCTATCCAGCGCATGATTCCTAAAGGTCCTTTGGGTCGTGCTCAGTTGAAGAAGTTAAAAGTATATGCTGGTGAGGAGCATCCTCATGAAGCACAGCAGCCAAAAGTGATCGATTTTGGCGCAATGAATGAGAAGAATAAGAGGTAATAATGGAATCGGCAGTTGCAGCAGTAGAAGAAGCACCAGCTCGCGAACCTAAGCTTGATAAAGCTGGCCGCGCTTATGGTACGGGTCGTAGAAAAGATTCAGTATCACGTGTATGGGTGAAGCCTGGTACTGGTAAAGTGACCGTGAATGGTCGCCCAATTGAGACCTATTTTGCACGTCCTACCCTGCGCATGATTCTAAAGCAGCCATTTGAGGCAGTAGGTGAAGTTGATAAGTTTGACGTTGTATGCACGGTAAAAGGTGGTGGCCTATCTGGTCAGGCTGGTGCGGTACGTCACGGTATTTCTCGTGCGCTGGATAATTTTGATCCGGCTAATTTCCACAAAGCACTTCGTAAAGGCGGTTTCCTAACCCGCGATAGCCGTGTGGTTGAGCGTAAGAAATACGGTAAGGCGAAAGCGCGTCGTAGCTTCCAGTTCTCGAAGCGTTAATTTTCGCGAACAACCGAATTCGAAAAAGAGCCGCTCACATTTGGGCGGCTTTTTTGTGTCCAGATTATGGCCGTTGATTACTGCAACGTGCCCGGTTTCTTGAACCACATATGATACATGGAGCCGAACGTATCTGGGTGTTCCTGCTCGAAGATGTGCCAGTTTGATAGGTTGTCGAGTGCAGATGTGCTTTTGCCAAATTGCGCTTGAAATGCACTCATGGTTTTTGGGTTATTAATGTTGAAGCCAACAAACTCCAGCCCCAATAGGCGAGTGCATTCTTGAATTTGCGGAATAGTGAATCGGTGCTCTTGCACGTGGAATAACAAGTCGCGGCACTCTGAAATGTTGTAGAAGTCATTAAAGTGCATGACATTTCTTAATGGAGTATCGTAAGGCAAATCCATCACATATTTTCTGAAATTACGAATAGAGTCACTGTCAGATTGGAACCCAAGTGTTTCAATTAGCTCGCGTGCTTTCACAATTTGCTGTCGCGCTAATTCGCTGTAGAGGCTGATCGCCATGTATCCACCAGGGCGCAAAATGTCTGTTAAACATTTCCATCCTTGCAATGGGTCTGCCATGTGATGCAGCACACCGGCAGATTCAATGACATCAAAGCTTTCATCCAGATCTGCTATATCTAGAATATCAGCTTGCATATATTCCAGATCTTTAATGCCAAGCTCATCCGTTTTTCTGATGGCGTAAGCAAGACTAGTGAGGCTGATATCTATCGCTTTCACCATATGATTTTCATATCTATGATATGTGTATAAGGCGTGTTGACCTGTACCTGTTCCAGCAATGAGCCAACTCAGCTTTCTATTAGGTGTGAGGGTTTCATATTGACGTAATTTAGGGTGCATGCTTTTGAGCACAGAATCAAAAGATCTGGTATTGACGTGTTTCATCTTTTGCCACCTAGGATAAGGGTGCTCTTTATATTGATCGGCCACTTTAAGGCTAACCGTGTCTTTAAGTGGTTTTAGACAGGGGATGGTAGGAATGATGTCTAACTCTTTTTTCGGGCCATAGATTTGTAATGATACGAGTAGATCAAATAGATTGTTATTAATTGATTTTGCCATGGCGGCAATATCATCCGATTCAGGCACTGAATGCAGTGGTAGATACATGCCAATTAATGCATAAAGGCGCATTTTTTCATTTTTATCCGCGCTTGATTTAGCAAATTGAATGCAGTCTTGCAGGTATATGTCTTCATCATCTGCTTTGATGAAGGCGAAATCATTGTGCCAGCATTGTATTGCCAGACTGTATACCACCTCTTCGAGCATCGGTTGTTGGGAGATCAGGTCGTTTAGGTTTTTGTGATGTTTTACTAGGTAGCGCCTTAGTCCTGTCAGGTAGAATTCTAACAGATCAACCGTAACGAATTGTGTTATCAGAAGCTTGTTTAGAAGTTCACTGTCAAAATACTTGTAAAGTTGCTCATTATCCCAGATTTCATCACGCTCTGATAGCGAAGTAGTCTCTGGGTTAAGTATGGACTTTGGAAAATTACCGAAAGGTTTGTGCTCTAGAATCATTAGATTTCTAATTTGCTCTAACTCTCTTATAGGCGTTATATCAATTTCGTCTAAATGCTTGGTAACGATTTTGGTAATTGTTTCATGGCTGATTATTGGCTGGTAGTGGTCAAAGATATTAAGAGTGGCAACCCAATACGCCCTTTCATCTGGTTTTAGCTCTAGGGCCTTGGCGATGTGAGCTACGCTTTTTTCAAAATCTTCGGTCTGAAAATAAATAACACTCAGGCGATGGTGAGCTTCGTGATGTTGCTCATTGTTCATTAACAACGCTTTGAAGTGAGGTTCTGCATTATCGTATTGCAGGTTTCGGAAATAGATATTAGCCAATGCATTGCGTGCGGCTTCATGCTCCGGCTGAAGTTTAAGTGCTGCCTCCAATCTTTCGGATGCAGCGTTTATATTGTCTAATTTATTGTAGCTTAGCCCTGCCATGAAATAAGCCTGAAACATGTCAGGTATTTGATTGACGATGTTGTCAAAACATTCGGCAGCTTCTGAGAACCGCTCCTTTTTAAACAGCTCCATACCGATTTGCATCGACTTTAAAATAAGCGCTTGCGGGTCAATCTGTAGGGCGGTCATATGCGATCTCTCATTGCGTTAGGTGGCATTGTGTGCTTAACACTAGCCAAATTGACGATAACAAAGCAAGAAAAGTGCCATAAAATATGACAAAAACGCTAAAAACAGTGATTTTGGGTGCCAGCGGATATACTGGGGCCGAATTATTGCGTCTGATACCGGCCCACCCGGCGATTGAGCTGGTGGCGCTTACCGGTGATTCTCAGGCTGGGAAGACGATTGGAGAGGTCTATCCTCATCTGCGCGCGTTGAATCATACGCTGGTGAAGCATGAGACGGTCGATTATTCGAACGTTGATTTGGTGTTTTGCTGCTTGCCGCATGGAACCACGCAGGAAATTTTAGCGGGTTTGCCAGAGCATATCCGCATTGTTGATTTATCTGCCGATTTTAGATTGTTTGATATGGATGATTATGCGCATTGGTATGGTCATGCGCATCTTGCACCTGCGCTACAAGAAAAAGCAGTGTATGGGCTGAGCGAGATTTACAGAGATCAAATTAAGCAGACACGATTGCTTGCCAATCCGGGCTGCTATCCGACCAGCATTTTATTGCCATTGATTCCCCTGCTGAAAACGAAGCTCATTGAAGCATCTGGTATTACCGTTGATTCGATGTCTGGCGTTAGCGGAGCAGGCCGCAAGGTTGCGCAGAATATGTTGTTCTGTGAAGTGAATGAGAGCGCGAAGGCTTACGGCGTTGGCGGCCACCGCCATGTTGCAGAGATTGAGCAAGAATGCGCGTCAGTATCTGGTGTGAAAGACCCGATCAGCTTTACAGCGCATCTGGTGCCAATGTCCAGAGGGATGAGCAGTACCATTCATGTGTCATTGGCTGATGGTGTGAGTGCGGATCAACTTCACGATGCGTTGCGTGAGCAATACCAAGATGAAGCCTTTGTGCATGTGAATGATATGGGTGTGGTTTCCTCTACGAAAGAGGTGCTGGGCACCAATGAATGCCGCATTTGTGTGAGCGCCGATCGTGTGGCTGGCAAAGCGATCATTGTCTCGGTCATTGATAATCTGGTCAAAGGTGCATCTGGTCAGGCATTGCAAAATATGAATATCATGTTCGGTTTTGAAGAAACGCTTGGGCTGCAACATAGCGCGGTCTTTCCGTAAGAGAATCCTATGACATCCTCCGCAATTCTATTGCCATATCGAGGCGTTGTGCCTCAGATTCACCCCGATGCCTGGATTGCGCCGGGTGCGGTGATTATTGGTGATGTAACGATTGGGGCGCAAAGTAATGTCTGGTTTGGCTGCGTCATTCGCGGTGATGTGCAGTCGATTACCATCGGCGAACGTACCAATATTCAAGATGGTACGGTCATTCATGTGACACGCAAAATCGGGCCAACTCATATTGGTTCTGGTGTGACCGTTGGGCATTCGGCATTGCTGCATGCCTGCACGATTGAAGATGATAGCTTTATCGGCATGCATGCGACTGTGATGGACCATGCGGTAGTAAAGAAACATGCTATGTTAGCTGCTGGTGCGTTGTTAGCGCCCAAAAAAGAAGTGCCAACAGGGGCGCTATGGGCGGGTAATCCGGCCAAATATTTCCGTGATATGAAGCAGGTGGAAATCGATTTTATTGCCGAATCGGCGCAAAATTATGTCGATTTATCAAAAGAGTATGCCGCTTAAAGTGGCTAAAACGTCATAAAACATTCATAAATATAGCCTTTTTTTAGCTTACAATGGAAGTGTGCCAGTGTTTTTGGCTGCTGCTTCCTATGGAAGGGCTATGAAATGAAAGGAAAAAATGCCTAACGTAACGGACATATTTGATTGGGTAAAAGGACGTGTCATGTATATGACGGGGCGTGGCCTTCTCAATATGGTCTTGCTTGGCGCCGCATTGACGATTCCGAATATTTCTCTGAGCGTATTTTTCGTCGTTGCTGCCGTGGCGACTGGCGTGTTGCAAGGCGCGTTAATTTGGCGCGATCAATACCGACATGAAGGACGGTTAGTTCAAGATTATCGTGATGAGATCGCTGCAAAATTAGGTAAAGACCCAACACAGGTTGGGCGCAGTGATTTGCATGAAATTGCACATGGCGATCGTCATACCGGATTGCCACCGAATCCATTTTTTAAACAGGCGTTAGATCAGAATGGTCGCCGCAGTTTGGTGCGCATGGTGACGACGGCTGCATCACTATTCGCAACGGTGGGTGCGTTCTTTATGCTGCCAGCAGAGGTGCTTTCTTACGTGGTTGAATCATTCCAGGGCTTATATACAGGTGCTGGATTAGCGCCGAGCAACTTAACCGTATTTTCGGCGATGGTTGCTTCTGGTACAGGGATGGGAATTATCAATAGTGTGCTTGACCGCACAGCATTTGCTGCACTCGATATCGATCATGACACAGCCAATAAGTGTGTGAGGGATATTCGTCGTAAGGTGCGCAAAAACAAAATCGTGAAAGAGATTGATACGTTTGGTGTCTTTGTCGCGATTGACCCAATTCTTCACAGCACGATCGAGGAAAGCTTTGGTAAGGAATATGCAAAGCTCACGGAAGTAGAGCAGCAGCATGCAATGGAGCGTTATGGTAGCTATTATCCGATCAAAGAGATCACGCGTGATTTGAATACCAAACAGATTGAAGCAGACGAGCTTGCCTTCTTATCCGTTGGGCAACATTCTGGTGTGCCTAAGAAACAACCGCAAGTGTTAGGTAAAGAGAAAGGCGATTTAGAAGAATTAGGTGAGGCTATTGAGGAAACGATCGAAGAAAGTTTGGCAGAAGATCCGGATAAACAGGCAAGCCACCACCCCGCTAATGACAATGCCCATAAAGGCTCGTTTGTAGAGAAATATGCGCAGCAACCGCGCGCGGCTCAAGGGCTATCACATGCACAACGTATTCGCATGGAAGAAGCGCTACGCGATCTTCAAAAAAATCAACCGACCAAATAGTTTTATGATCTGATGCGTGCAAATGCACCAGGTGCAGCTTCAATTGCTGGATATTGTTTATTGCCTACTTTTCTGGCCTTCACTTTTTTAGCAGAGAATTGCTTTTGCCATTTGTGCCAGTCACTCCACCATGAGTCTTGAACAAATGTTGCATTCTCTAACCATGTGTCAGGTTTGAGTGCCAATTTATTATTTGTCCAATAACCATATTTCTTTTTAGATGGTGGATTAATGACGCCTGCAATGTGACCTGATTGTGCAAGGACAAAACGAACCGGGGCATCGTATATATGTGTTGCAGCATAGGTCGATTGCCACGGGGCAATATGATCTTCTTTGGTAGATAGAATATAGCTTGGTGTTTTAATCTTGTTGAGATGAATAGGTGTGCCCATCAGTTCGATGCCAGCGGGCTTAGCGAGTAAATTCTTTTGATACATATTGCGCAAATAGAAGCTATGCATTTTTGCGGGCATGCGCGTTGAGTCAGAGTTCCAGTATAGCAGGTCGAACGGGAAGGGGTCTTTACCCAACAAGTAATTATTGATGTAGAAGGACCAAATTAAGTCGTTAGCACGCAGCATATTGAAGGTGGCGGCCATGTCATCGGCGTTTAGATAGCCTTGCCCGCTCATGCGTTCTTCTAGGCTTTGTAGCTGCGCGTCATCGATGAAGACGGATAGCTCGCCTGCATCACTGAAGTCGATCATGGTGGTGAGGTAGGTGGCGGATGCTATGCGATCTTGCTCACCATTTGCGTGTAAGTAAGCGAGTAGTGTGGCGGTTAATGTGCCGCCCAGGCAATAACCAATAAGGCTGGTTTGGTCAGATTTTGTGATTTGTTCGATCACTTCGAGTGCTTTGATTGGTCCGTCAGACAGGTAATTTTCGAAGTCTTTATCGCTCAGCGACTCGTCTGGGTTAACCCATGAAATGACGAACACCGTATAGCCTTGATCAACCGCCCATTTAACCAGCGAGTTCTGCTCGCGCATATCGAGCACGTAGTATTTATTGATCCATGCCGGGATCATGAGAAGTGGCGTCTGGTGTACTTTCTCGGTCGATGGCTCATATTGGATGAGCTGCATCAATTCATTCTCGTAAATCACGTGGCCGGGGGTAGCGGCCAAGTCTTCGCCCAGCTTGAATGCGCTCTCATCTGCCATTGAGATGCGGAGCTTGCCATTTCCTTTGCGAATATCCTCTAGCATATTCTCAAAGCCTTTCACCAGATTCTGACCATTGGTTTCGATGGTGGCTTCTAATGCTTCGGGGTTGGTGAAAAGGAAATTCGATGGCGAGACGGCATCTATAAATTGGCGTGCAAAGAAGTTAAGGCGGTGAGCGGTATGCTCGTCCAATCCTTCAACACGGTTAACGGCATTCTGTAACCATTCACTATTGATTAAATAGCTGCGCTTGAGGAAATCAAAATAAGCACTGTCTTGCCATGCTTCATGTTTAAAGCGTCGATCATTGATAGGCTCGACATTGTCGTTTGTTTTGCCTAGCAATCGGTCGGTTGTATCCTGCCAGAGCTGCACATAGCTTTTCATCCAGTGCATTTGTGTATCAAAGAGCACGGTTGGGTCGCTTGCGATACGACCAGCCAGCTTAAAGAACGGCTCGGTCATGCTATAGGTATCGGTGTGGCCAATCGGCTGGTTTGAATTTTCAACTAACCCACTGATGATATAGCTTGCCATCTCCTGCCAAAGCTTGCTGGCTTTTGCAACATTATCTGCAAATTCTGTCGGGTTATACTCTATCGATTCATGCTCGATTTTTTCTGCGGTGGCAGTTGCACCTGCTGCCTGTTTTTTGCGAGCTACTTTGCGGGTTTTTTTCATGCGTACTTATCTCCGGTGTTCTTGAGCCTGTGTATAACTAAAGTGGACAAGAATCGCAATGGATTGTTTTCTATAACCTTTCAATTTCCGGCTGTGTATAAGTTTGGCGTGGCCCTAGACAGGGTAAGGCCGGTTTCGTTACATCTTGTTGGTAATGCGTAGTAATTGCGCGTCGTTGAACAACAATAAGAATGTCAGCATCATGCCGCCAGTAAAGGATGTTTCCCGCATAGAAAGAGAAAGTAGTCTGTTGTTTGGATTGAAGTGGTCGTTTGTTGGATTTGCTATCGCGCTAAGCTTTTTAGCGGGATGTTCGTCACTGTTTGATCATGGGCCGGACCGCTATAATGTGGTTTCTGGACCGCGCAGACCTCCTCCGATGAATCCTGGCACCATGGGTGCGGGGCAGGGCACGCAGTCTTTCCACGTGCAGCAGAATGGTTATGGTCAGCAACAACAGCCAATGTATCCGGCACAAGGCATGCCACCACAACAGCAAATGGCTGCTCAGTATCCTGCCGGTCAGAGCCCTTATGATACCATGCATGGTGAGATGGAGTCTGAGTCTTGGTGGGATGGCTGGTTTGACTGGTTTGGTGATGATGAAGAAATGTATCAGGCAGCGCCCCCTGCTTACGCAGGTTATGGCGCGCCAGCCGCACAGCCTATTACACCGCCTCGCATGGCGCAGTATCAGGCGCAACCTCAGCCTCAGCCCTATCAGCAGCCAATGATGCAACAGCCGCAAATGGCGATGCCACCTGCGATGCCATCTTACGTTCCGCCAATGCCTACGCCTCAGGCTGCGCGTCCTGCAATGCCAGCAGCACAGGCGGCTCCTATGTTGCAGCCGCAAATGCCGCAAGCTGTTCCTCAGGCTCAAGCTAACATGCGCAACTCAGTTGAAGCGCAAATTGCAGAGCTAGAGCGTGAATTGGCGGCATCCGAGCAGCGTCGTCAGCAATTAAATCAGCAAAATGACGGCTGGTTGCCTGATCTGGGTATCAGCAACATGTTTGATAGTACGCCTCAACCTCAACCTCAACCTCAGTTCCAGCCATATGCTGCGCCGGCTCCTGCACCAGCGGCTCAATCGCATGCGCCTGCTTACATGCCTCCGGGCGGCGGTGGGTATAAGGTTGTAAAGCTTCCGCCACCACCACCGCGTGATGGTCGTCGTGCGGCACCGGCTCCACAACTTAGAGCTGGCTTAATGGCACCAAATATGGCGCCACAAATGTCTAATGCTCCGATGCCGCCAGTTGTATCAGAGCCGCGCCGTAACCCAATGCAGCATGCGCCTGTGATGCAAACCAATCAGCCATCTATCGATGTGCCATTGGCTCCGGGTGTTACTGCGAGCTCTAAGCCATCGAACGTGCCGTCTGGCCTGATTCCGCCAGAATCATTTACGCAGCCAAAAGCAGGCTATTTAGGCGAGAGCAGATATTCCTCACGCTATTAGTATTAGGCTTTTCTCTAGGATTATTCCCTGATATAAGGCAACGCTATGGATAGCGAATTTTACCGTATTAAGCGTTTGCCACCTTATGTCTTTGCCGAAGTCAATAAGGTGAAAGCCGCGCATCGCGCGCAAGGCCGCGATATCATCGATTTGGGTATGGGTAACCCTGATACGGCTCCGGCGCCCCATATTATTGAGAAACTCAAAGAAACTGCGATGGACCCCAAGGCGCACCGTTATTCGGTGTCGCGTGGTATTCCGGGGTTGCGTCGCGCGCAATGTGCCTATTATCAGCGTCGCTTCGGGGTGGAGTTAGACCCTGATTCTGAAATGGTGGTGACGATCGGTTCAAAGGAAGGGCTTGCCAATTTGGCGCAGGCTATCACCAGTCCGGGTGATGTGATTATGGTGCCAAACCCTAGCTATCCGATTCACCCATATGGCTCGATTATTGCGGGTGCATCGGTGTGGAATTTACCTAAAACCGAAGATACGACCCTGAAAGAGCAGCTAGAGATTGCGATTAAGCATTGCAATCCCAAGCCGATGGCACTGATTTTGAATTACCCATGTAACCCGACGGCGGAAGTGGTTGATCTGGGTTTCTATGAAGAGATGGTAGAGATTTGCCGTAAGCATGAGATCTACATTCTGTCAGATCTGGCTTATTGCGAAATCTATTTTGATGATAACCCGCCGCCATCGATTTTGCAGATACCGGGTGCGAAAGACATTGCGATTGAATTTACCTCCATGAGTAAAACCTACTCTATGGCGGGTTGGCGTATGGGGTTTGCGGCAGGCTGCCCGACATTGGTGCAGGCGCTTACGCGTATTAAATCCTATCTTGATTATGGCGCGTTTACGCCGATTCAGGTGGCGGCGACCGCCGCGATTAACGGACCACAAGATTGCGTGGTGGATTTGCGTAGCATGTATAAAGAACGCCGCGATATTTTAGTTGATGGATTATGCAAAGCTGGGTGGGACGTTGAATCTCCAGCAGCTTCGATGTTTATATGGGCGAAATTGCCTGAGCAATATCGCGAGATCGGCTCGATGGAATTTTCTAAATTACTGCTTGATCAGGCTGAGGTGGCGGTTGCTCCCGGTATTGGCTTTGGTCAGTATGGCGATGGTCATGTACGCATTGCGCTAGTAGAAAACAAGCACCGCCTGCGTCAGGCAATTCGCGGCATTAAGCAATTTTTATCAAGCGATGCAGATGCATTGATAGCAAAAACAGGAACGTCATGAGTGAAACATTACGCATAGGTATCGCAGGGCTTGGCACGGTAGGTGTTGGCACGGTGCGCTTGATTCAAGACAATGCAGCATTGCTAGCTGAGCGTGCAGGGCGCACGATAGAGGTGGTTGCTGTTTCTTCTCGCGATAAAAGTAAAGATCGTGGCGTCGATCTATCGGGTATGGCTTGGTATGACGATGCACGTGATCTAGCTAAAGATGAGAATGTCGATGTTGTTGTTGAGCTGATCGGCGGTAGTGAAGGCATCGCGAAAGAACTCGTTGAAGCGGCATTATCAGCTGGTAAAGACGTGGTCACCGCTAATAAGGCGCTGATTGCGCATCATGGTTTGGCATTGGCACAATTGGCCGATGAGTCGCATGCAGCACTGTGTTTTGAAGCAGCGGTTGCTGGCGGTATTCCGATTATCAACGCGTTGACGCATGGATTATCTGCCAATCGTTTCTCGCTGATTGCAGGCATCTTAAACGGTACCGGAAATTACATTCTGACGACCATGCAAAAGGATGGGCGTGAGTTTGGCGATGTATTGAAAGAAGCGCAAGATTTAGGGTATGCTGAGGCTGATCCATCGTTCGATATTGATGGTATTGATACGGCCCATAAGCTCGCGATTATTACCTCTTTGGCGTATGGTGTGCCGATTGATTTTGATAGCATCTTCCTTGAGGGTATCCGCAACATTACTGCATCCGATATCGAGCAGGCGAGTGCGCTTGGCTACACGATCAAACTGCTTGGTATTACCCAGCAAACCGATCAAGGCATTGTGCAGCGTGTGCACCCATGCTTGGTGCCAGCCAATGCACCGATTGGTGTAATCGATGGCGCGTTTAATGCAATCCATATCGAAGGTAATGCAATTGGCCGTACTTTGCTTGAAGGGCCAGGTGCTGGAGCCGGTCCAACCGCATCTTCTGTTGTGTCTGATTTGGTGCAGGTGGCGCGTGGTGTTACATCGCAGCCATTTAACATTGCAATTGATGCAATGGCGGAAGCGAGTTTCGTCAGTATGGAGCATGTAAGCACGCGTTATTATCTACGTTTCAGTGTGAAAGATGAGACTGGTGTGCTCTCTGACATTACCAGTATTTTTGCGCAGCATGATATTTCGGTGCAGTCGCTTATCCAGCAAGATTCAAAAGAAGATGGCGCTGCAAGCATTGTCATGACGACGCATAAAACTGTCGAATCTGCGATGACTAAGGCATTGCAGGCGATTGACGCTTTGGATAGTATCCTACAACCAACCCATAAAATAAGGATTGAAGATTTATGACCGCCGCACAAGCAATAGACGATGTGTCTGAGACCTTTACCATGGATCGCAATTTTGCACTAGAAGCTGTTCGTGTCACCGAAGCGGCTGCGCTTGCATGCTCTAAATGGATTGGATTGGGTGAAGAAAAAGCAGCTGATCAGGCCGCAGTGAATGCCATGCGCGAAGCATTGAATGGTATGAGCATTGACGGCACGGTTGTGATTGGCGAAGGCGAGCGCGATAAAGCACCAATGCTTTATATTGGCGAGAAAGTTGGCTCAGGCGAAGGCCCGGCCATTGATATTGCGCTAGACCCATTAGAAGGCACCACCATTTGCGCGACAGGTGGCCCTAACTCTTTGGCTGTGATCGCTATGGCAGAGAAAGGCGGGTTTTTGCATGCGCCGGATGTCTATATGAGCAAGATCGCTGTGGGTGGCGGTTTGCCTGATGGTGTTGTTGATCTGGATGCATCGCCAAAAGAGAATTTAGCGAATCTGGCGAAAGCAAAAGGCTGTGATGTATCTGACCTTCAAGTTGTTATCTTAGAGCGTTCTCGTCATGAAGAATTGATTGCGAAAACCCGCGAAGCAGGTGCACGTATTCAGCTGATTCAAGATGGTGATGTGGCTGGCGTGATTGCCACGGCTCGTCCTGACACGGGTGTTGATATGTATTGCGGTATTGGTGGTGCGCCAGAAGGTGTGCTGGCTGCTGCAGCATTGCGCTGTATTGGTGGTCAATTCCAAGGGCGCCTATTGTTTAAAGATGATGATGAAAAAGCGCGTGCTAATCGCATGGGTGTGACGGATTTGGACAAAAAATATAATCTGACCGAGCTGGCATCTGGCAATGTGATGTTTGCTGCGACAGGTGTAACCGATGGTTCTATGTTGCGCGGTGTGCGCCGCTTAAGTGGCGGTGCTGCGATTACCCATTCGATTATTATGCGCTCTAAAACCGGCACTGTTCGCCTGATTGAAGCCGAGCATAACTTCAACCGTAAGACATGGGTTGATAACGAATAGTATCGTTATGATTGCTGTCGCTGAGACCGCTTCGGGCTGCCGCTGGACTCCACGCATTGATTCCGTACAACAAGAACGTGAGGCGATGGCTATTGCTCAGCAGCATGGCATTTCCGAAGTGTTGGCGCGTGTTTTGGTTGGGCGAGGTGTGACGGTAGATTCAACTATCGATTATTTGCAGCCTACGCTTAAAGCGTTACTGCCCGACCCAAGCCATTTGCTTGATATGGACAAAGCGGTTGCACGATTGCTGCAGGCGTTGGAGAACCAAGAGCGTATTGCAGTCTTTGGTGATTACGATGTTGATGGTGCAACATCATCAGCAGTGCTAGCACGTTATTTTGCCGCGCTTGGTTCATCTCTCGATATCTATATCCCCGATCGTATGCAAGAAGGCTACGGTCCCAACGAGGAGGCATTTGCCAAGCTAATCGATCAGGGCGTGCAGGTTATTATCACTGTGGATTGTGGTTCGGTGGCGTTTGATCCGATTGCTTATGCCAAAGAACGTGGTGTCGATGTGATCGTGCTTGATCATCATAAAGCCGAAGCGCGACTTCCTGAAGCATGCGCCTTGGTGAATCCGAACCGCATTGATCAGGATAGTGATTGTGGTCATTTGGCCGCTGTTGGTGTGGTGTTTTTGGTGCTGGTGGCGCTCAATAAATCGCTACGTGAAAATGGATACTTTCTGAAGCACCAAGTGACTGAGCCAAATTTGCTGCAATGGTTAGATTTGGTGGCGCTGGGTACTGTCTGCGATGTGGTCTCACTGAGTGGTGTGAACCGATCCTTCGTCGCGCAGGGTCTCAAAGTCATGCAGCAACGCAGCAATAAAGGCATTACGGCATTATGCGATATGGCGCGCATCGATGAACCGCCAGCCGCGTATCATGCAGGCTTTCTCATTGGCCCGCGCATTAATGCGGGAGGGCGCGTGGGGCAATCCAGTTTGGGTGCTACCTTGCTTAGCAGTGATGACCCTACGCAATGCATGGATATTGCCAAGCAACTCGATCAATTTAATGCAGAGCGTCAGGCGATTGAGGCAGAGGTATTAGAACAGGCAATGTTGCAGGCCGAAGCGCAGCATAATCAGCCATGTATTGTAGTGGCTTCAGAGCATTGGCATGAGGGCGTGATCGGTATTGTTGCAGGCCGCATCAAAGAATCATTCCAGCGCCCTGCGGTGGTGATAACATACGCTGATGGTGTAGGGAAGGGTTCTGCACGTTCTGTTAGCGGCGCAGATATTGGTGCAGCCATTACGTCAGCTAAAGCCGAGGGTTTGTTGCTAAAAGGTGGTGGGCATGCGATGGCAGGCGGTCTCAGTATTGCGATGGAGCATTTAGATGCATTTACCGAGTATTTACAACAGCGGTTATCGCAGGCTGTTACGCAATATGCGCTAGAGCGGGCCTATTTATATGATGCTGAAATTTCGGTATCGGGTGCAAATACTGCGCTTATCAATCTACTCGATCAGGCAGGACCATTTGGCATGGGCAATCCGGGGCCGCGTTTTGTGTTGCCAGAAGTCAAAGTGGTGAAGCGTGATATTATGAAGGAAAAGCATCTGCGTTTGATCGTGAGCGATGCAAATGGTTCTTCGCGACTCAATTGTGTGAGTTTTAATTCGGTTGGCACAGCGCTTGGTGATGTGCTGATGTCATGCGATAAACTGCATTTGGCAGGCAATTTAAAGCTTAATCGATGGAATGGGTATGAGAATCCTCAGCTCATGATCGATGATGCTGCACGGGTTGCTTAAGCGGCCGCTTTGTGCTGCACATCAATACGTAGCCCCAAATCATGCGCGCTGACATTTAATGTGTCGCCATCTTTGATGTCACCGGCCAGAATTTTTGTGGCCAATGGGTCTTGTAACTTTTTCTGAATCACACGTTTGAGTGGACGCGCTCCATATACCGGATCATAGCCTTGCTCGGCCAGCCATTGTTTGGCGGAATCATCAAGCTTAAGGGTGATATGGCGATCAGCCAATAATGACTCTAATTGACGTGCTTGAATGGTAACAATTTCAGAAATATCGTCTTGGCTGAGACGGCTAAATAGCAAAATCTCGTCTAAGCGGTTCAGAAATTCTGGGCGGAAGGCCCCACGCACTACTTCCATAACATTATCTCGCGCTTCCTCGACCGATTTATCGTGATCGAGTTCTGCAATATATTGCGCCCCTAAATTAGAGGTCAGCACGATTAGCGTGTTACGGAAATCAACGGTTCGGCCTTGTCCGTCCGTTAGTCGGCCATCATCTAATACTTGCAGCAAAATGTTGAAGATGTCTGGGTGAGCTTTTTCGATTTCATCAAAGAGAATCACCTGATACGGGCGACGGCGTACGGCTTCGGTAAGCGAGCCACCTTCTTCATATCCGACATAACCCGGAGGGGCACCTACTAGGCGCGCCACGGAATGTTTCTCCATATATTCAGACATATCAATGCGCAGCATGGCGCTGTCATCATCGAATAGAAATTCTGCGAGTGCTTTGGTCAGCTCGGTTTTACCGACACCGGTTGGGCCTAAGAATAAGAAGGAGCCTATCGGTTTACTTGGGTCTTGTAATCCAGCGCGAGAGCGGCGTACCGCCTCGCTGACGGCTTCAATCGCTTGTTTCTGGCCAATGACACGCTCACCAATAAGTGCTTCCATGCCTAGTAGTTTTTCGCGTTCACCTTCGAGCATTTTATCAACCGGAATACCTGTCCAGCGCGAAACCACTTCGGCAATCTCTTCTGCGCGCACCACTTCTTTCACTAAGCGTTTCTCTGACGGTTGTGCAGTATCGTCAGCTCCGCCTTCAGCCGCTTCAATTTGTTTTTGCAATTGAGGGACAACGCCATAAGCCAACTCTCCAGCGCGTGTTAAATCACCACGGCGTTGTGCTTGTTCTAGCTCTAGGCGTGCGGCTTCTAACTCTTCTTTCAATTTCGAAGATCCAGCAAGTTTTGATTTTTCAGACTGCCACTGGGCGTTTAGCTCATCGGATTCTTTGCTAAGTTCCTTGATGGTTTGATCAAGTTTCTTCAGTCGATCTTTTGATGCTTTATCATCTTCTTTTAGTAACGCTTCACGCTCGATTTTCATTTGAATGAGTTTGCGATCAATCTCATCGAGATGTTCTGGTTTGCTGTCGACTTCCATGCGTAAGCGGCTGCCAGCCTCATCGACTAGGTCGATGGCTTTATCGGGAAGGAAGCGATCCGTGATGTAACGATTCGACAAGGTTGCTGCAGAAACGAGTGCAGCATCCGAGATTTTGATGCTGTGATGCACTTCGTATTTTTCTTTCAATCCACGAAGAATGGAAATGGTGTCTTCGACAGTTGGTTCGGAGATAAAGACGGATTGGAAGCGACGCGCAAGCGCTGCATCTTTTTCGATGTATTTGCGATATTCATCGAGTGTGGTGGCGCCTAGGCAGTGCAGTTCACCACGGGCTAAGGCAGGTTTGAGGAGGTTGGATGCATCCATCGAACCTTCTGCAGCACCGGCGCCTACGAGTGTATGAACCTCATCGATGAAAAGGATGATTTCACCAGCCGCCTCACCAATTTCTGATAGCACACCTTTGAGGCGTTCTTCAAATTCACCACGGAATTTCGCGCCTGCGACGAGTGCGCCCAAATCAAGGGCGAGAAGTTTTTTCTCTTTCAGATTTTCTGGCACATCGCCTGCAACAATGCGTTGGGCCAAGCCTTCAGCGATTGCTGTTTTACCTACACCCGGTTCACCAATGAGCACGGGGTTGTTTTTGGTTCGGCGTGAAAGCACTTGCATAGCGCGGCGGATTTCTTCTTCGCGCCCGATGACCGGATCGAGCTTACCGTCTTTAGCAGCTTGCGTTAGATCGCGCGTATATTTAGCGAGCGCTTCATATTGCTCTTCTGCGTTGGCAGAGGTCGCGGCACGGCCTTTGCGCATGTCATTAACGGCTTCGTTAAGTGTTTGCGGGGTCAGACCTGATTGTTTGAATAGTTCGCTGACGTCACTTTTTTCAATGACGAGCGCTTGGAGAATGCGCTCTAGTGTGACGAAATCATCTTTTGATTTATCGGCTAGCTTATCGGCCGCTTCAATGACGCGCGCCGTTTCTGGCGCCAGATATAGCTGACCACTGCCGCTGCCTTCAACGACAGGGATTTTGCTAAGTAGCTTGTCGCAACCTTGTTGTACGGCCAATGTGTCGCCACCGGCTTTTTTGATAAGTTCGCTGACCATGCGATCTTCATCGAGTAGCGCCTTTAGAATATGTTCTGGCACAAAGCGCTGATGATTTGAGCGCAATGCTAGAGCCTGCGCTGCTTGGATTACTTTCTTAGCCTTATCACTGTAATGGTCGAAATTCATCAGAACCTCTTGGTAAACTTATATTTCTTACCTATATATGGTTACAGAATAACAGGAAAGCAAGACTCTATGCGATATTTGTGGTTTGGCGTGATGATCTGGCTGTCTTCTGCGGCTTTGGTGTCTGCCTCTGAATTAAAGCCGTTAAATGATTTTCGTGGCACCTACTATTTCGCATGGACCGGCATTCCAGTTGCCAAGCTGTGGTTTGCTGCTGAACAGAGCGGCAATGATTACACATATACCGCGACACTGAAAAGTCGCGGGTTGGTGCGCATGTTTAAGAAGGTGAAGGCCTATACAGTTAGCACTGGGTTTAAGGCACCGCATGGCTGGCAGACCCGAAGCTATCGCACTGAATCCAAAGATAGTGATAACACTAAGGAAGTGCATTTATCGTTTCAGCCAGATGGCACACTTTCAGAGCGTGTGGTGACGGATGAGGATGATCCTAATTATCGTAAACCTGTTGATGAAGCATTGCTTAAAGCCGTGCAGACTTACGGCAGTGCGTTTTTTGAGCTGCGCCGGCTAACACATGAAACGATTGTGGCTAACCAAAAATCATTTGAGACCGATTTATATGATGGCAAACGATTGATGCATGTGAAAGCCGTGTTGGATGGTAAAGAAGAGGTGGATGTGAACGGCAAGTCAGTCCAAGCGCATCGCTTGAAGCTCTCGCGCACATTAACAGCGGGCTTTACCGAAAAAGAAAAGAAGCGCTACCAAGAAGGCGAGCCTTTTGCGTATCTGTATTTCAGTGATGACGCAGATTTTGTGCCGATAAAACTATCGGTCACTATCAAGTTCGGATTATTTCACGGTTATTTGGTGAAAGAATGATTTAGTTGCCAGTTGCGGCAAGCTCAGCTTCTGGAATCGCACCTGCAGGCAATGGAATCTCTTTATCTGATGACTCTTCGGCTGCATTATCTGCATCATTATTGTCATTATCAGCGAGCTTATTGCCATCTTTTGGCGCGTCCTCTTTTGCGTCAGAAGATTTTTCTTTTGCTTCCTTAGGCGCTGGCTCTTTCTCGATGATCTCAGCGACCAGGCGAGAATAATGCTCAACATGTTGGAAGTAATATTCTGCATCGACGCGATCACCATTGGTCTGGGCATCGCGTGCCATATTCAGGTATTTTTCTTTTTGCTGTAATGCGTTTTTCTTTTGTCTTGCTAAAGACTGTGAGTCGCCACCGCGACCTCCCTTACCACGTGAACGATTGCTACGACCATTGTTGCTGTGATTCGTTTTTTTACGCATGCAAATTTTCCTATTCTATTTATGAGTGAGCATGATTGCTCGTGTCACTCCGCTCAAATCGTCCTTAGTATCAACAACTCTTAACTGCGATGCCGAGGCGATTTCACTTACCTGCTTACATTGGCCCATTCCCAGCTCCAATACAGCAATCCCATCTAGTGCTAATACGCGTTTGATCGTGGGTATTACTGCCTCATAAGCTTCCAGCCCGCTGCTTCCGCTACTTAATGCGCCTAAGGGTTCAAAATCCTTTACCTCAGGTTCCAAGCTCTCTATGTCAGAGGCAGCTATGTAAGGCGGGTTGCAAATAACCATATCGAATGGCGTTTGTAAAGTGCTTCCCCAGTTATCTTTTAGGAAAATGACGCTTTTGCTGAGTTTGAGTCTTTCAGCATTGCGCTCGGCGATTTCCAGCGCGGTCTCGCTGATGTCGCTTGAGGTGAGGGTGGCGTTTGGGAATTCACGAAGCAGGCTTAGGCCCAAACACCCGCTGCCGCAGCCAAAATCAATAATATTCAGCGCCTTATCGGTGTTTTTGTGGTGTTCGATTATTAGCTCAAGGAGGGTTTCACTATCTGGGCGAGGGGTGAGCACATCGCGAGAGACGATAAAACTATCTTTCCAGAAATCACGTGTGCCGATGATTTGGGCCAATGGCTCGCGGGAGATTCTACGGCTCAAAAAGCCTTCAAATTGGCTATATTCATCATCTGATAATGGCGTGTCCCGTCTGAGCAATAGCTGGTTATGATCGATCTTGAGTGTGTGTTGAAGTAGCAAGCGTGCATCAAGTCGTGCGGTATCGATACCTGCTTGTCTCAACTTCTGCTCGGCATCACGCAGTGTATTATGCAGCGTCTTCATCACCTAGTGCGGAAAGTTTTGCGGCTTGGTCTTCTGCGGTGAGTGTATTGATTAGCTCTTCCAAATCACCATCCATGATATCGTTGAGCTTGTACAAGGTCAGGTTGATGCGGTGATCTGTCACCCGGCCTTGTGGGAAGTTATAGGTTCGGATGCGCTCGGAGCGGTCACCTGATCCGACCATGCCTTTACGAGATTCTGAGCGTTCTTTTGCAAGCTTTTCACGCTCTACTTCATAGAGGCGGGCACGTAGAATCTTCATCGCCTTGGCGCGGTTTTTGTGCTGCGATTTTTCATCTTGTTGTTGCACGGTGATGCCGGTTGGCTCATGGACAATTCGCACGGCGCTATCGGTGGTGTTCACCGATTGACCACCCGGTCCGCTGGCACGGAAGACATCGATGCGCAGATCTTTTTCATCGATATGTAAATCGACTTCTTCGGCTTCGGGCAGTACCGCAACGGTAGCGGCTGAGGTATGAATACGCCCGCCGGATTCAGTCTCAGGTACACGCTGCACACGGTGAACGCCAGATTCAAACTTCAAATGCGCGAATACATTTTTGCCCATAATGTTGGCGCTGGCTTCTTTGTAGCCGCCAATACCGGTTTCGCTTACTTCCATGATTTCAAAACGCAGCCCGGTGCGTTCTGCATAGCGTTGATACATGCGGAACAAGCTGGCTGCAAACAGTGCCGCTTCTTCGCCGCCGGTTCCGGCACGCACTTCAAGAATTGCGTTCTTTTCATCGGCTTCATCTTTTGGCAGCAGCGCAATTTTCAGCTCATGCTCAAGCTTTGGGATCAGGTTGAGTAATTGCTGCTTTTCTTCCTCGGCTAATGCCTTCATTTCTGCATCATCGGCTTCGGCAAGTAATTGCTCGGTTTCTTCTAGTTCTTCTTTCGCCTGCTTCAACGACATCACGGTTTCTACGACAGGAGAGAGGTCGGAAAATTCTTTTGATAATTTCCCGAAGTCGCCACTATTGGCCGCCTCTGGGGTGGCTAGCTTGTCGCCCAATTCTTTGTGACGTGCGACAAGGCTATCTAGTTTTTGATCGATGCTCATGCATTGCTCCGATATGTGTCTAAGTGTTTTTCTAACTCGTCGATTGCGATATCTTTTTGCTCGCCCGATTTTAAGTCTCGCAATTGAATGACATGTTTTTCGAGTTCATCTTCGCCCAAGATTAGAGCAACCGTTGCTCCCATCTTGTCCGCTTTCTTCATGCGTTTGGATAGGTTCCCACGATAGCCTTGCTCGATCACGAATCCAGCGTTGCGCAAGGTTTGTGCGATTTTCAGGCTATGGGATTGCACGGCATCGCCCAGCGGAATGAGTGCAATGATTGGTGCGCTCGCCACGCTATCGGCTTTGTTTGTTTCTTGCATGAGTGCGACTAATCGCTCAACGCCTGCTGCCCAACCAATGCCTGGCACATCGCTACCGCCCATCATTTCAACTAAGCCATCATACCGTCCGCCAGCGAGCACCGCATTTTGGCTGCCAAGCATGTTGGTCGTGAATTCGAAGACGGTGTGATTATAGTAATCAAGGCCGCGCACGAGCTTGGTGTTGTGGGTATAGGCGATGCCTAAATCATCTAGCGATGTGGTTAAGTCTTTGAAGAATGCATTCGATGCTTCGTTGAAGTAATCCTGCATGATTGGTGCGTTGGCAACCAACTCTTTATCTTGCTCGGCTTTGGAATCGAGAATACGAAGCGGATTCTTCTCTAGGCGGGTTTGGCTATCTTCGCTGAGCTGATCTTTGTGCTGTGTGAAATAGCTGACTAATGCTTCGCGGTAATTGGCGCGGCTTTCCGCATCGCCAAGGGTGTTGAGCTCGAGCGATACCGCATCGGCTAGCCCAAGTGCTTCAAATAATTGCTGCGCCATGGCGATTACTTCGATATCGGCTTGTACTTCGGCGGCACCAAGAAGCTCTGCGCCGATCTGGTGGAATTGGCGCATGCGGCCTTTTTGTGGGCGCTCATAACGAAATGCAGGGCCGGCATAAAAGAATTTGCATGGCAATTGGTCTTGCAGGCCATTCGAGATAAAGGCGCGCGCGATACTTGCGGTACATTCAGGGCGAAGGGTGAGAGACTCCCCACCGCGATCTTCGAAGGTATAGGTTTCTTTGCTTACCACATCGGAAGTATCGCCGAGGGTGCGGTGAAAGACTTCGGAGAATTCGAAGATGGGCGTCATCATCTCTTCAAAGCCGTAAAGGCTGGTGGTGTGGCGCGCTGTGGAGACGACATGCTGGAAGAGCTTGCAGTCTTGCCCATACCAGTCATGTGTGCCACGCACAGATTGTAATTTAGATGCCATAACCACCCTTTTAAGAGGCCTTAAGCTAAGATGCTAGCTGTTTTTTGTCTGCGGCGTAGGTGCGCTCAACATAGGCTTCTAGCCGTTGCTTGAACTGATTGGCAATGTCATCACCGCGTAACGTGGCGACTTTTTCGCCATCTTCAAAGACGGGGGCCGCCGGTGATTCGCCAGTGCCCGGCAGGCTAATGCCGATATTAGCGTGCTTGCTTTCGCCCGGTCCGTTGACAATGCAGCCCATCACGGCGACATCCATGGTCTCAACACCTGCATATTGTTTTGACCATTCTGGCATGCGGCTGCGCAGATAGCTTTGGATGTCATCTGCCAATTCTTGGAAAAACGTGCTGGTGGTGCGACCGCAACCCGGACAGGCGGTGACTAGCGGGTTAAAATGGCGCAATCCCATGGTTTGCAGGATTTCTTGAGCCACGATCACCTCTTGCGCGCGGTTGCCACCCGGCTCTGGGGTAAGTGAGATACGGATGGTATCGCCAATACCTTGTTGTAGTAGCACCGATAGTGCCGCGGTAGAGGCAACGATGCCCTTGCTGCCCATGCCAGCTTCAGTTAGACCTAAATGCAGCGGGTAGTCGCTACGTTTAGCAAGTTGCTGATAGATGGCGATTAGGTCCTGCACACGGCTGACTTTGCATGACAGAATGATTTGGCTGGCTGCCATGCCAATAGCCTCGGCCTTTTGGGCGCTTTCAATCGCAGAGGTGACGAGCGCTTCTTGCGCGACTTCTTCAGCGCTTAATGGTTCGTCTCGTTTGGCATTCTCATCCATAATGCGGGCGAGCAATTGCTGATCTAAGCTGCCCCAATTGACGCCAATACGTACGGGCTTATTATATTCAATCGCCTTTTCAATCATGGTGGCGAATTGGCTGTCTTGCTTGGCGCCAAAGCCAACATTGCCCGGATTGATACGGTATTTTGCCAGCGCTTGTGCGGTCTCGGGGTAATCACTGAGTAAGCGGTGGCCGTTATAATGGAAGTCGCCCACTAGCGGCACATGACAATCTTGAGATTGCAGCTTTTCGTAAATAGCGGGAACGGCTTTGGCTGATTCCTCGTTATTGACGGTGATGCGCACCAGCTCCGATCCGGCATCGGCCAGCTCTTTGATTTGGGTAGCTGTTGCCTGCACATCGGCGGTATCCGTGTTGGTCATGGATTGCACGACGATGGGAGCGCTGCCACCCATTTTTACCGAACCGATATTCGCCTGTTTGGTGCTGTGACGGTTGGTCGTCATTGTGCTTTCAGCTCCATGATATTTCGCACTGGCCTTGCAGAGAATGGCGTGATGATTGTTTTCAGCTCATTCGGATAGCATGGCGGGTAGGCGCGATGCTGCTTCAAATCCAAACATGCTTTGTTTTGCGGTGTAAGTACGAGCTTGGCGTCTAGTTTTTCGGCAATGGAGGGCGGTACTTCATCAACACGAATGTCTGGTGTGGTAGAGGTTCGCTCGGTGAATTGCCAAATGAGTACACCAAGAATCAGAAGTGCCACTAGGCCACCAACTAATCTGTAGCTAGGGTTGTCTTGCTGGTCATTGGGGCGCACGATTTTAAAGGTTTGCTGAGCATCCAATGCGCTGAGACCGACATATTTTTTCAGGACATCTTCTGGGTCCAGGCCCAAGAATTCTGCGTAATTTTGCAAGTAGCCAATGGTGTATACCTTGCCAGGCATATCTTCCATATTACCTTCTTCAAGCGCGATAATGTATTTGGGGCGAATATGGAGGCGTGAGGCTACCTCTTCGACGCTCAACTCAAATTTCTGGCGAAGATCGCGCAGATAGGCGCCGACATGCTGATAGTGGTCGGCCTCATTGTCTGAGGGTTCGTTTTCTGTTTCTTGTGCTTCTGATGTATTCATTGAGCGATCCGCTTTATTCGCTTTTTTGCTGGCACAGATATAGGGATTTAGCGCCGTTTAGGCAAGTGCTACCATTCAATGCTGTGTTCTTTTACGAACTCTTCGAGATAATTGCGAATAGAGGTATCGGGCTGCTTGAGTAACTTGGTAACGGTTTTTTTCAGCTCAGCCATATTAACGTTACGAATCATTGACTTAACGGGGCCTATGGAGGCAGGGGGAATCGATATGCTTCGGACGCCGCAGCCGAGCAGTCCGAGTGCTTCAAGCGGTCTGGATGCCATGTCGCCGCAGAATCCGACGGCTGTATCGGATGCGTTGCACTGCTCGACAATTGAGCGAATGATGCCAAGGAATGTTGGTGATAGCGGGTCGTAGCGTCCGGATAGATGGTCTGAGCCGCGATCGCAGGCATAGAGAAATTGCAGCAAGTCGTTACTGCCGATGGATACAAAATCGACCTGTTTTAACAGTGCTGGTAATTGATAGAGAATGGAAGGGATTTCGATCATGCTGCCGATATGGATAGCGGATGGCAATGTCTGGCCTTCGACTTTGGCGCGGTCCACTTCACGATCAAAAATGGCTCGGGTTTCTTCCAATTCTGCAATATTTGCAATGAATGGGAACATGACGTAAAGCGCTTGCCCACCTGCTGCGCGAATGAGTGCCCGGAATTGTCTGCGTAAGATCACAGGGCGGTCTAGCCCAATACGCGTGGCGCGCCACCCCATAGCGGGGTTTTCTTCGTGACCGGCTTGCACGTATGGAACCGATTTATCGCCACCAATATCAAAGCTTCTAAAGATGATGGGCTTGCCTTCGGCTTGCTTGAAAATTTCATGATACATACGGCGCTGCTCGTCGACATCAGGGATATCTGAGCTGGCAAGGTAGGGCAGCTCGGTGCGGTATAGCCCTATACCGTCCACATCTTTCCGGTTGAGCTGTGCGGCATCGAGGTGTAAACCGATATTCAAGTTGAGCGATACATCGACACCATCTTGTGTTTCCGCGTGCAGATCCTGCATGGCGTCATATTCGGCGGCACGTGCGCGTTTGCTTTCGATGTGCGCAAGAATGGCTTTGCTGACATCTTTTGGTGGGCGGATATAAATTTCGCCATTATCACCATCGACAATCACGGTATCATGAGATTGCACTTGTTGCGTCACATCAGGAATGCGCGCGACCATCGGAATGTCCATCATGCGGGCGATGATAGCTAGGTGCGAACTGGCCGAACCTTCTTCCAAGATCACTCCTTTGAGGTTTTTTTGATTGCTGTATTCAAGCAGCTCAGCTGGGCCCATCGATTTAGCAATCAGAATGAATGCGTTTGGCAGATCGGCATGAGCTGCAGTGGTGCTGACGCCTGCAAGATGATATTGCAGTCGAGAGGATAGCTCTTCTAGATCCATCATGCGTTCGCGCATATAGCCGCTTGCGGTTTGCATCATGCGGGCATGCATTTGTTCTTGTACTTTCTTTACGGCTGCTTCCGCCGTTAGACCTGTCTGGATGGCTTCGATAATGCGTTCTAGCCAACCTTTATCATGGGTGAACATGCGGTAGGTCTCGATGATTTCTAGCTTGGCATCGCCACTGCTAAAGCCCGTATTATGAATGATCTGTTCGACGGATTCTTGCAATTCACGAATGGCTTTTTGCAGGCGTGCTTCTTCCTCTTCCGGGTTGTCTGAGACGAAGCGGGTAATCTCTAATTTGGGTCTATGTAGCACGGCTTCTTCTTGCGCAAGACCGGGCGATATTTTCAGGCCTGTATGATATTGCGAAAGTTCGGAGCTATCGCGTGTGTTGATGACATCTTCGAGTGCGACGACCTGACAGGCAATGGCCAGCTCGGCTAGCACCATGGCAACGGTCTGCAGAATTTCCAGCTGTTCTTCTGAGTAGATTTTGCTGTCGGTGCTTTGTACGACCAATACGCCGATGACCTGCTGATTATACAGAATGGGCACACCGACGAAGGAATGAAACTTTTCTTCTCCGGTTTCCTTCTTATACGCATATTTGGCGTGGGTGTGCGCCTCAGGCAGGTTTAATGAATGCGACAGGCTGGCAATTTCACCAACCAGACCTTCGCCAAAAGCGAGGGTGGTTTTATGGACGGCTTCTTTATTCAGGCCCTGTGTTGCATATAATTCCAGGCTTTGGCCGTTGCGCGCGAAATAAATGGAGCAGACTTCGGATTCGAAACCGGAAGCAATGACTTTGACTAATCGGTTGAGACGTTTTTGTGCCTTTTCAGAAGAGCGCATGACATCGCGCACTTCACGCATTAGCGCAAAAGGTGTCATCGATGTTTTTACAGCTTTAAGTTCTGTCACATCTTCTCCGGCTTAGAGTAAGGCTTGTTGCTAGCCTAGGTATTCTGAAGCCTGAGACACCAATTCGTCAATGATTTCTTTTACTGGCTGAATGCGCTGCACCATGCCGACAGACTGGCCTGCCATGACCGAGCCATTCTCTACGTCACCATCGATGACGGCTTTGCGGAGTGCGCCCGCCCAAAAATGCTCGATAGCTAGTTGCGCTTCGTGCTTATCCTGATCGCCTGCGAAAAAGCTCTCAACGGTTTTGCGCTGGAAGTTCATAAATTCTTCGGACGCTTTATTGGAAATCGCACGTACGGGAATGACCGGGAAGTCGGGGTGATATTGCACGGATACGGTGGCATCGCGAGCACTGGATTTGATAAAGAGTTGTTTGAAATGCTCATGTGCGATGGATTCTTCTGCGCAGACAAAACGTGTGCCAAGCTGTGCGCCTGATGCGCCCATCTCCAGATAAGAAGCAATCGCTTCGCCACGTCCAATTCCTCCTGCAACAAAGACGGGCACGTCTTTGATGATAGGTAAAATTTCTTGCGCTAACACCGATGTTGCAACCGGGCCGATATGACCGCCAGCTTCATTGCCTTCGATGACGAGGGCATCAACACCCATCTGAATGAGCTTTTTGCCAATGACTGCGGTGGGTGCGAACGCAATCACTTTAATGTCTGCATCTTTAAGGGTTGCGACCGTGCTCTTTTTAGGAATACCACCAGCTAATACCACATGGCTGACATTGGTGCGGATACAGACTTGCATTAGCTCTTCAAGCTCTGGGTGCATAAGAATCAGATTCACACCGAATGGTTTGCTGGTGAGTGCTTGGGTTGCTTTGATTTCTGCTTCAAGCAAATGTGGCGGCATTGAGCTTGCTGCAATCACGCCGAATGCTCCGGCTTCTGAGAGTGCAGATACAAGGGTGCGTTCAGACACCCAGCTCATTGCACCACCCATAATGGCGCATTCGCACCCTAGAAACTCGGTGCCACGTTGCCATAATGTGTGAAGAGAGGAACTCATATTATTCCTCTACGGCATCCAGTCCGTAAGCGGTGTGGAGTGCGCGCAGCGCCAACTCAAGATATTCTTCTTCGATCAACACAGACACTTTGATTTCTGAAGTCGTGATCACCATGATGTTGATGTTCTTATCGGCAAGCGTGCGGAACATCTTCGATGCAACACCTGCGTGTGAACGCATGCCGGTGCCGATTACCGATACTTTCACCACGCCTTTATCGCTATGGATCGAATCGTATTTCGGTGTGCGTTTTGCGGTTTTGACAATCTCGATGGTGTTTTCTAAATCGCCACGTGGCACGGTGAAGGTGACATCGGTTGATTTGCCATCTTCGGTGACGTTCTGAATGATCATGTCGACATTGATACCACGATCAGCCAGCGGGCCAAACAAGCTCGCCGAAACGCCAGGTACGTTTTCGACATTGGTGAGCGAGACGCGTGCTTCATCGCGGCTATAGGCGATGCCTGTGACTTGTTGCTCTTCCACAATTTCCTCCTCATCTACCAACATGGTACCCGGCTCATCGCTAAAAGTCGATAAGACCTGTACTTTGACATTATGGTTCATAGCCATCTCTACCGAGCGTGTTTGCAAGACTTTTGCACCCAGTGAGGCCATTTCTAACATTTCTTCATAAGAGACTTGCTGCATCTTCTGTGCTTTTGGCACAATGCGCGGGTCACAGGTATAGATGCCATCGACGTCGGTGTAGATATCGCAGCGCTCTGCATGGAATGCTGCAGCCAATGCTACGGCCGTGGTATCGCTACCGCCGCGCCCAAGTGTTGAGATGCGTTGATCATCAGTAACGCCTTGGAAGCCTGCCACGACGATGACCTTGCCAGCGTCGAGCTCTTTCTTTACCGCTTGGGTGTCAATATTTTCAATGCGTGATTTGCCGTGTTTGTTATCTGTTCTGAATGGCAGCTGCCAGCCCGCATAGGCGCGTGCGTCTATGCCCGACTCTTGTAGGCATAATGCCAAGAGTCCAGAGGTGACTTGTTCGCCAGTTGAGACAACAAAATCGTGCTCGGCCCATGCGCGGTCATCTGCAAGCGATGACATGTTGCGGACATAGCCCACTAGCGTATCCGTGGTACCTGCCATAGCAGAGACGGTGACAATCACTTGATTGCCGCGATCAATTTCTTGTTTTACACGCGTGGCGACATGGCGGATGCGATCTAGATCTGCCACCGATGTGCCACCGAATTTCTGTACAATAAGAGCCATAGGCCCGCAGATATACGAGGAGATGATTGCTTTTTCCAGCAAAAAACAAGCTAGAGTACGAGTTGCATGGTTAATGCATCTTCAAGTGAGCCGTCTTCGCGCTTGTAATAGCGCTTTCGAATGCCACGCGTATCAAAGCCGAACTTGCTATAAAGTGCCTGTGCGGCAAGGTTGGTATGCCCAACTTCTAGGTAGATTTTGGGGATGTTATGCTCTGTTAGCTGGTCCATTAATGTTTGCAGGAGTTGTTCTGCAATGCCTTGCTTTCGGTGTTCTTTTGCAACGGCAATAGAGAGTAGCTCGCAATGCCCCGCTACTACCCATGAGAAGATAAAACCGATAGGTGTCGTTGCATTGTAAGCCAAATACGCGATCACATTGTCTTGCAGGTAGAAACTCTCAAACTCGGCAATGCCCCAGCCTCTGGGAAAGCAATCCTGATGGAGTTGAGAGAGGATTTGGCAACTATCAACGAGCGCGGGTTTAATCTGCGTCATCGATTTTTGGCTGGGCGTGTGCCGTATCAACGGTGAGTGACTGACTGTCATCAGCCTTCTTGTAGTTGGTGTTTTCAACCGGCAGGCGATAGATATGCAGTTCCACAGGTCGCTCTGGATAGGCCATGACGCTACCAGTGCGTACGGCTTGTAAGCCATGACGCTTGGCGGTTTCCATAACATAATCGTTGCGGTGGCCGAAATAGCCGGTTTCAGGTAGCACGCTATAGCCATGCATGCCGACATATGGGTCGTAGCTGCAGACGAAGAGTGCGCCTGGGCGCATCAATTTTCGTACACCTGCAAAGATAGAGTCCAGCTCACCTAAATAAGGGAATACCGATATACATAACACCACATCGGCAGAGCCTGCCTTTGCATCTTTTAAGTAATTGCGGATGTCTTGGTGCGCTAAGCGCGTATAGATCATGACGCCACGGTCATCGACACGGCGGTGGGCGATATCTAGCATCTGATTTGCCATATCGACACCAATCGTGTTGGTGAACATTTCGCGGAATTGAACGCCTAGCAGGCCGGTGCCGCAGCCTAAATCGACAAGGTCATTAGTCATCTCATTGCCGACTTCTTTGCGCGTCATTTCTCCGACCAAGTCGGGTAGCTTATATTCATTTTCATGCTGATACGCATCATATTGGCGAGCCATGCCTTCAAAATATTCAAGTGCCATGCTGTACGGCAAGGTTTGGGGCAGCAGCTCTTCCTTCAACATGGAAGGGTTGATGGACGCAACCATATAAATAGCGTTTTGATGCATTGGCTGTTTACGCAGCACTTTTGTGAAATGATCGAGTGCTTGCTGTCTTTCGCCTTTGTGAAGGTACAAACAGCCTAAATTATAGATGGCTTCTGTATAGTTTGGCTCTAGCCAGAGTAGGATTTTGAAGCGGAAAATGGCGTCATCGACGCGGCCATCCGCTGCCATTTGGCAAGCCAATTCGTAGTTGGTCTCAACTAAATTGTTGATTTTATAGCTTATTTCTCTGAACCAATCCATGATCCAGCCGATATTAGCGGCCGAGGATTTGAAGAAACCCTTGGATTCTTTTCTTTCTTGATGCGGCGTGTTAGTTTCCACCCATTGTCTCCCTGTGGCGTTAATTATACTAAACCTTGGATGCTTGCGCAAATGACGAATTCTTCAGCTAAATTAAGCTCTATCGACCCGGATGAGGTCGAGCAATTTTCGCGTATTGCCGATGAATGGTGGGATGCGAAGGGTAAATTTAAGCCGCTTCATGAGATTAACCCGGTTAGAATTCAGTATATTAGAGACCAGTTGGTGGCGCATTTTGGTGGTGACGCTGATTCTATTAAACCACTCAAAGACTTAAGTCTGCTAGATATTGGCTGTGGTGGTGGCCTAATCAGCGAGCCGATGGCGCGCTTGGGTGCCAATGTGAGCGGAGTGGATGCATCAGAGAAAAACATTAAGACTGCAAGCGTGCATGCGCAATCTTCGGGATTAGAGATAGAGTATCTGGCGAGCACAGCTGAGTCTTTGGTGGAAGAAGGCCGTCAGTTTGATGTGGTGCTGGCGCTAGAGATCATTGAGCATGTGGTAGATCCGCAGGCATTCATCGACTCTTGTGCGTCGCTTGTCAAGCCGGGTGGTGTTCTCATTATGACAACCATTAACCGCACCGTGAAATCCTATGCCTTTGCGATTGTCGGGGCAGAATATGTGATGCGGCTCCTTCCTCGTGGTACGCACCAATGGCAGAAATTTGTCAAACCCTCTGAAATGCGCGAGGGGATGATGCGTAATGGACTGAATATCAAGGATTCTAGCGGCATGGTATTGGACCCGCTACGCTGGCAGTGGCGTATTTCCGATACGGATTTAGACGTCAATTACCTGATCTGCTCCAGCAAAAGCGAAGAAGGTTGATAATAATCGTTGCATCCTTACGATATCTTAACTAAAGACCGTTAGCTTCAAGCTAATTAAACGTGGATAGACTATGTTACAACGTCTTGCTTACTCATTTGTGATTGGTTCCTGCCTCATGCATTTATTCTGCTGTGGCTTGCCGTTGCTTATGAGTATTACCAGTTTGGCGGCGTTGGTCGGTATTACCAGCGGTGACCTGCTGGGCTTGAGTTGGTTTAGTCATTACAGCCACGAGATTATGGCCTTTTCTGGTGTGGTGCTAGTGGCATCGATAGCGGTGCACATTATTAGTAGCCGTATCAATTGCCGTACTGATGGCGATTGTGTCCATGAGCCATGCGATGAGAAGAAAGATTATTCTCGCCATTTGCTTGTTATGGCAACGGTGTTGTTCGTGGTTAACCAGTTGCTATTTCACAGCTAGGCTGTTTCACACTTAAATCGATAAAGCTGTTTGTTGTGTAAGGTTGCATGCCTGTGAGTGCGCCGCGTGCACCGTGCGCGATGTGCAGATACAATCCATCCGGCTGATTAGGGGCAGGGCCAATCAGTGGCATGCGTGATGGGTGCGTGCAGCGCAACCCCGCCCAGGCTTTTAGGTTTGCTGGTGTATCAGGGATGCCATCAAATGCGTGGCGCAAGTCTTGCCATAGCATGTGGGTGTCTTCTTCAAAGGCCTCCGCTTCATGAACCTGATGACGGAAGCTTGCGCCCCAACTTAAACGATCATTACCAATTGGTATGAGGGTGTGTCCGGCATGGATGGGGCATTGGAGGCTTTGCATCGATTCTGGTGCATCAAATTGTATGAGCTGACCATGCACGGCTTCAAGAGGCAGCTCTGGTAGCAGCTCTTGCGCTGCATGGGCGCAGGTGATGATCACTTTTGCTGCAGCATAGCGCTCATCTTTCTGATCGACTAAGTGCCACTGATTGCCATCATGCGATAGGCTTGTTATTTGGGTATTGGTTTGAATCTGTAAATGCTCGCCCGCATCTTCGCGCAAGGCTTGGCAGAGTTGCGGCATGCTGACCCAGCCGCCATGAGCATAATGCCAACCGCCATGATCGAGTGGTATGCCGGCGATGTCTGATGCCTCTTCCTTCGATAGGTTTGTTCGAATGTCATCGGGAAGTTCTAATTGATTCTGCCAATCGGCCAGACGTTCGGAACGCTTCGAGCCATCTTGTATGTGCAACATGAGCATGCCATCGAGCTTAGCGTTTATCGTATGGCCTTTATCTTGGAGGTGGTTAATGAGCTGTAGGCTTGCCATAAAACTATTGTGCAGCATGCGCCCGCGCTGATTCCATTGCTTAGGATAAAATGGGGTGAGAGCACTTGCCGGATTGCCGCTTGCGCCTTGCGCGATGTGTGCGTTCTTCTCTAGCAGCAGACAAGATTCCCCGCGTTGTGCAAGTCGCCATGCGGCACTTAAACCTGCTATGCCGCCGCCAATGATAATGGTAGGTGTCATGTTAGATAGAGGGGCGGCTGTGGTTTGGTATGTGCCAATTAGCATGTCGCGCTTTGTGCCGTAACCTTTGGTTTTTAACACCCCAAACCCTACAGATTGCAGTCCGCGTTTGACTTCGCCTGCTGCCGTGAATGTTGCAAAGGTGGTGTTGGGTTTACTTAAATCTGCGATGGCTTTGAATAAATCAGATGACCACATATCAGGGTTTTTGCTTGGTGCAAACCCGTCTAAGAACCACGCATCTACTTGTTGCGGGCTATCTGCTAACTGGCAGTGAGACAAAGATTGCACGACATCACCAAATAGCCAGTCGATGATGATATTGCCATCGCTCAAGTAGCGTCGGTGCGCTCCCATAACGGCAGGTGGGTATGCCGCGATCAGTGCGTCAGAATAGTTCGCTAATTCAGGCCATGCTTGATGTGCTTTCTCTAACGTCTCGATGTTTAGCGGTTGGTTCTCGGTCGTGATGAAATGCAGTTTGGGTTTGGGGTGTGGCAGAGCACCCCACATTTGCCATACGCACAAAAGATTCAAGCCCGTGCCAAAGCCAGTTTCTGCGATGGTGAAAATCTGTTGATCTTTAAGCCGTTCTGGCAAGCCATTATGCTGCAAAAACACGTAACGCGATTCTTCTAAGCCGTTTTCTTTTTGGTAATAGACATCGTTGTATTCAGCGGCAACGGGTGTGCCGTTTTCTTTCCATTCCAAATCAGGTGGCGGGAGTTCATGCTGCGAGTTCATGTGGCACATTATAGATGAGCGTAGAACCGCCACAAGCCTCCTTTATGGATTCTTTATGTATTAGCACAATGCACCGAAGGGATTCTTTACCTGAAACGTTACATACTACAGACATTATAAACGAACAGGAGGAAATGATGTCGCACTCAGCGCTCAGAATGGTAGATAAGCAAGATTTAAGTATTGGTCTGGATGATGATAAGCGAGCCGAAGTGGCTACCGCGCTCTCGACCTTTTTGGCTACTACCTACACGCTATACATGCAGACGCTGTATTACCACTGGAACGTTGTTGGTAAGCAATTTATCAGTCTGCACGAGCTATTTGAAAATCACTATGAAGATCTGCACAAAGCAGGTGATGCGCTAGCAGAGCGTATTCGTGCGTTGGGTCATTTTTGTCCCGGCACCTATAAAGAATTTAGTGAAATGTCTGCGATTGAAGAGGTGGTTGATCTGCCCAAAGACGCAGAAGAAATGGTAAGCATTCTGCTCAGCCATCATGAGAAAGCATCGGTGGAAGCACGCCACGTATTGCGTACGGCAGAACAGGCGGGCGATGAAGTGACCGTCGATATGATGGTGTCTCGTATGACGTTTCACGATGAAGCGGCATGGATGCTGCGCTCGTTACTACAATAGAGGATGGCATGCATAGAATTATTGAAGATGCACCCATTCGCGGCGAATACCGAGTGTTTGGTATCGAAGTGAGACCATTACCCATCACTCCTGCCGGTTTTAATAATGTCGTTGGCTTGTATAAGCTGCTGATTATTACCTACATGATATTTTTGATTTGCACTCCCTACTAGGCGATTCATGTCTCTGGCTACTCAATCCCCCCCTGAGTTGCCAGAGACGCCTTTTCTTTGCCTATAGGTCTAAATTCTTAGCCTCACAGCTTAATAAGGTTGGTTACCTTCTCAGGCGCTCATAGAGCGTCTGAGTTATTTTTATGACTTCTTTATAGAATGGCGCGTTGCCCACATTTTCCGCTGATGAGCAGTATGAGAGGATAAGCATAGAACAACTGAAAAAGCAGATGATGTATCGAATAACAGGATTGGTGATGGTGAGTATTTGTTTGAGTGCATGCTCAATCGGCAGATCGCCGAGTGATTTTGAAAGAGCACTCAATCAAGAAGTGGAAAGAGAAAGCTACAAAACATTTGGTTACCCGCGCGTAAAAATTCAAGATTTTTCATCGGGTGATCTTAATCAACGCGTCAGATAAGGGTTTTTGATATGAGCTCAAATTACATGTTACATCCACAAAAGAACACATCGGGCGAGCCTCGAAAGGTTGGTTTAGAGCTAGAGTTTTTAGGCGTATCTTTGCGCAGCACAGCGGATTGTATTGCCCGTGAATTTAATGGAATATCTGTATGTGAAAATGAACATTTTTACACCATTAAAAGTGATGGTCTTGGCTGTTTCCATGTTGAGCTAGATAGTGGCTTGATTCATAGATTGTGCGAAGAGAAAGATAATAGGGATGAAGATGAATTGCGCGGAATGCTCTCAAGCATCACGCATGATGTGGTGCATTCTGCTGTAGACGAGATTGCACCCAACGAGGTGGTGACGCCCCCCCTTAATGCCAAAGAATTAAAAAAGTTTGAGCTGGTGGTTGATGCTTTGCGACGTTTAGGTGCGCAAGGAACCAAATCATCTTGGGCTCACGCTTTTGGATTGCACATTAATGCTGATGTGGTCGAGTTGTCAGCGCAGCATTTATTGGCGGTGATGCAGTCATACTGCTTGCTGCATGATTATATTGTCGATGGCATGGAAGTCGATATGACCCGTAAGGTGGCACGTTATGCAGCTCCTTATCCGGAAATGTATGTGCAGCACATTTTGCAAGAAAATTATCAGCCGAATATGGAGCAGCTTATTACAGATTATCTAGTGCATAACCCGACGCGAAATCGTGCGCTTGATATGCTCCCGATCTTTAAGTTAATCGATGAAGATTTGATTGAATCACGTTTGAGGAACCAGCTCATCAAAGAGCGCCCGGCGTTTCATTTTAGATTACCCAATTCACGTATCGATGAAGAAGACTGGTCTATCGCATCTGAGCTTGCTTGGTGGCAGGATATTGAATTTCTGGCCTCGCATGATGCGCTCAGAAAGCAAATGGCACGAGCCTATATAGAAAGTGCACAGAACCCTTGGTGGCATTTAGACCAAAGTGCATGGCGTAAAGAAGTAGGGCAATGGCTGCCGCAATAGAACAGCGTAATAACCCCCTTATTGGCGTAACGATACCAGAGCATGGGTATCATTGGATGGTATTCTTTACCAAATTAGGTGTGTCGCTTGCTGGCGGCATTCCTATTGAGCTGAGTGCTCATTCCCCTAAATATGATTTACTTATTGATGGCCTCGTTGTTAGTGGCGGTACCGATATTTATCCGCGCTTATATGATCGCAAACCTAAGCTTGATTACCACTATGATCATTCGCGCGACGAGCTGGAGTCTCGCTGGATAAGGGCAATGGAAAAGCAGGGCAAACCGATATTAGGTATTTGTCGTGGTGCGCAGCTAATCAATGTGCTGCGTGGCGGCACGCTGCATCAGGATTTTTCCAAAGTATATGAGAAAGCGCAATATCCAAGCCATCTATTGGCGCGGATTTTTTACCGCAAACCAATGCAGCTATGTCGTAAGTCAAAGCTTTATAAAATTTTGAGTTGCTTACGCTGTCATGTGAACAGCATGCATACACAATCGGTTGCTAAGATTGGAGAGAGTCTGGTGGTGACCGCTACCGAACCGAACGGTGTGGTGCAGGCCATAGAAGACCCTAACCGCCCGATGATGATTGGTGTGCAGTTCCACCCAGAGTTTATGCTTTACCGTAAGCGCTACAGAGATTTGTTTGGCTCTTTAGTGGAGGTGGCGTGTGGTGAAAGCATCCACCATCATGGGACGCGCATTCACGAAGATGCGCTGGGTGGCTATCCTATCTATTCTTAGATTCTACTCGTTTGCTTGATATAAAAAAGGCGTGATGGAGAACCATCACGCCTGTAGCTAAACACAACGAAATTTAATTATCCGGTGATTACCTCACCCGCTGGTGCATCCCAACGAAGTACGATTTCACGTAGGTTCGTTTTTTCACCAATCGTAATGTTCTGGCGCTTCATGACGCCGTTGTGAAGACCGGTAACTGTATAGGTGCCTGCCTCTAGGTCCGCATAGAACCATGGACCATCAGTGACCGTGTTAATCACGACATCACCATTCTTATTGGTGACCATCATGGCAACATTTGCCAAATAGTGACCGGTATCATAGGCAGCAATGACCTTCAGGTTATATGCACCTTCTTGTAATTTCATATCCAACTGGTCGGTATCACCGACACCGCCACTCATATAAGTAGCCATATGTAGGTTGCCGTTTGCAGCGATCTGAAGTGGTTGTGCTTCTAGCGCCAAGCTGCTTGCCGTGGTACTGGCTAAAACAGTTGCTGCCGTTAGACCCGCTAAAATCGTCTTCTTATAAGCCATGATCTCCTCCTATGTTTTTTCAATCATCGACCTGTGCAGTGTGACAAAGCTGAGATCAAAAAGAGAGAAGGCGAGTAGCTCGAAAATATAAAAATTAGATAAATTTAGAACCAGCGAAGCTTTTTGAAGATGGCAAGCTCTATGACAGCAATCAAGATGCAGATGCCTGAAACAATGTTAAAGGCGTCGCTGCTGTCCACACCTGGCATGCCGCCAACATTAATACCAAGCAGTCCGGTTAAAAAACCAAGGGGCAAGAAGATCGCCGCAATAAGGGTGAGCACGTAGGTATTGCGGTTTAGTTTGTCAGCCAAGGTGGTTGCTAATTCGTCTTGCACAATCTGGCAGCGCTCACGTAGTGCGTCTAGATGTTCAATGTAACGCGAAATGCGGTCGTAAGATTCTTGCAGGCGCATTTTATCTTCTGGGGTGAGCCATTTTAGCTCCATCAGTCGCAGCTTGGCGATGGCATCGCGCTGCGGGCTGATATACCGGCGCAGCAATAGTGCACGTCTACGTAGCTTAGAGATTTTGTGTCGAAGCCCTGATTGAGCATTCTCAATCAGCTCATCTTCTAGATCATCGACTTCATCTTCCATATTGGCGAGCACTGGCTCCATGAACTCTAGGAGTAAACCGATAATGCGTGTGAGGAATGCAGATGAGCTGTCGGGGCCTAGCCCCTGTTCTAATTGGTGAGAGGTTTCTCTAGCAGCGCGTACCATGCGTTTTCTAAGCGTTATGACGCGGCTAGGGTCAATCCATAAACGTAGTGAGACCATGTCTTCGGGCTCTGCGCCATCATTGAGATTTACTCCGCGGAGAATCAGTAACACACCCTCTTGGATTTTTTCTGCGCGAGGGCGTGCTTCTTCAGCAAGCAATGCATCGATGGTAATAGATGGTAGATAGCTGACATGTTCTCTAAGCCATGCTTCTGTTTCAGGGGCGGTAGCGTCTAGATGTGCCCAGGCGGGCGCATCAGACTCGATCATCTCTATCGCATCCTTTTCGGTAAGCGGTGTGGTTGGTTGTTGCGTTAGCGCGTAAGACCAGATGATCGGATTTGTCATTAGTTGCCCCGGTCCATCCAACCATCGATGGTTTGACCAATTTTAGTAAGCAGCGATGGGTCTTTCTTGTCGATGGCGTCATCAATTGATTCAAGTCGCGATGCATATTGGCTGATAAGAGGGTCATCATGATTTTGGATGCGTAAATCAGATAATGCTGTATTGGCCTGTTTTAAAGCATCGCGGGCAATATCAAAACTATTGTGCTTTAGGAATATCTCGCTTGCTTGTGTATGAAACTCTAGACGGTTTTTGGCATCGCCTGTGTAATTGCCGATGCGCATTTTACGATAGATATGGTCTAGTTCACGGTCTGCTTGAATGGTTAGGCGGCTGACATCGTCAATACCTGACTGGTTTAGAGCGACAAGCGCTTTGTCTAGGTGATGAGTGATGGTGTTGCTGGTGGTAGAACGATTGAATGTTACCAAACGATATTCAAGCGGTTTAATCTTTGATTTGGCAAGTGTGTCCAACACATCTTCTGTTTCGTTGAAGCGTTGTTTGCCGTGTGTGGAAGGGATGTATAATTTGCTAACCGTACCATGGCTTAGATAGGTGAGCTCTACTAACAAATCGCTTTGCTTGTACCCTTTCTTAGTGAAGTATTTGGCACGGCTATTTGCTGTTTTAATATGCTCTATCGCTTGGTTCTTGCGTTGAAGGTCTAGATCAATTTTTGCCTGATAGATTGGCTTTAAAACGCCTGAGGTGCTTCTTGTGTATGCCGGTGCGTTGTTATTATTATTTCCACCATTATTCAGACAAGCGGTAAGACATAAGGTTAGAAAAACAGCTATATATCTCATTCAGATTCTCCTCAACTGCTATCATAATCATTTATCACGCTTTGGCAGCGATGCAATCTTTATCACTCTAAAAGACATTTGAACTTAGAAAAGCCATTAGATTACAACTGCCTGAAGCGGTTTATATATTGGGGCGACTTCTGGAATCGATGCCGCCGAAAATTAAAGCCAGCAGAAATAAAGCCACAAATATAAAGAATATAAATTCGGCTATTTCTGCAGATGCAGCGGCAATACCGCCAAATCCGAAGACGGCAGCAATCACTGCGACCACCAGAAACATTAATGCAAGACGTAACATGTTTTTCTCCTTTACTTACCGTATGTGTTATTTTCCTCAGCGCTGTTATCAATTGCATTACCGGCTGCGCGAATATCTTCGCCAACACCTTCAATCGTATTACAAGCAGCAATTAGCGAGATTGCTAATGCGGCGCATAAGGTCAATAGCCACTTCATGGTTTTCTCCATCATTGTTATGGTTAGAGTGTATCGAACCCGCTGTTAGTAAGCGATGTGGCAGAGGGGGAGTGCAAATAAAGAGAGGATAAAGATGGGGGCTTAAAAGCGATAAGACAGCGTGATGGCCCCAAACTGATCGCTACCACTTTGCGTTTTGAACTCTTTAGAAGAGAAGACGTGCGTGTAACCGATACGGAAGGTTTGATAGGTGATGACCGCACCGATTTGTATCGAGCCAATATAATGTTCTTTATCGACGCTGTGGCTGTCTTTCCAGCTATTGCCATCTAGAAAGATGTTATGTGCCACGGCGCGACCTTCGATGCCCGCGAATATATAGCCACCTAAATGCTGAGTGGGGATATAGAAATCGGAGCCGGGCAGGCTGGGGCGAATACGCGGTGGGCCGTAATCGGCAGGCAGATCAAAACCCAGACGTGCTGTGGCGCCAACTGCAGCTTGGGTAAAGACATTGCCTAAGCTGCCGCCCATATGTGGGGTGATATCTGCGCCAAGCCCGAAAGGTTCAAACTCGACGAGGTTGCGCCATTTGCGCTCATAGGTGAGCATGATGACTGGCTCGTCTTTTAGCTGATTATGCCAGCCTTTTGGGTCCTTGGAATTTGTCCATTCATGGACTTTATCTTGTACAGGTTCGGCTTGTGCTGATTCGCCAACGATACCGATTGAGAGTTCTAGGTTATCTAGCCGGTATCCTGTATCAGACGTAATGCCTATATTTCCGTAGAGCCATCCTGCGTATGGGCGGTCATTCACCTGCAATGCCCGTTGAGTGATATCTTCTGGCGTATACATATTTTGACCAACGGCCAGACTGTAACGTTTGCGCCCATGGCTTGCGAAGAACGGAAGCTGGCTTGCCGTCCCACTTAGCCAGTCGGGGATATCATTTTCCGGCGACAGATACGACGCTCTGAAGCCATTGGTATAATGCTGATCTGATCCGGCCCAGCGATCATTCTCCCAGGCTAAGGTCAGGATGCCTTTATCATCTGCTTGCTTGTGCGGGTTGGGTTTAGGCTGTGTGTCGTCTTCAGCGTACCCGTTGTGAAAGGAGCATAAAAAAACGCATAGCATAAAACCCGCTACACGTTTTTTTGTTTTTAGTAATGTTGTCATCTTTCCAGATACTCACTTTCTTATAGCAATCTAGCACATGGTGTGTGCCATGTATCCGGAATCCACTCTACATATGTTGGGTCCAGCTCATTATCGCACTATTTGTAACTAAATAGCCGATTGCTCCGAGAATAGCTCCGATAACATATAATAGGGCATCGTCACCAGTGAATTCTAAATCTAACGCTTTCATAACATCCTCCTGCTTTTGGATGAGCTCAGCATGTAGCGATGCGCGAAAGAATGGAATATGGAGGAGGGGGTGCTTTTGTAAAAAGCTCATAAGGATTTGTTTATCGCGTTGATATTTATTGACTAATTCGGGTTATTTATCTCTTCTTTATGAATAACATGGTGACACCGCAGCGCATTCTTACATGAGGCATCATACCATCCGATCATCACGAACGCACAAAGGAGAAAAGTGATGAATCGTTTTAATAATATACCGACTCAGATTGATATCATTGATTACATGCTCAGCCAGTCAGGTGAAGTGCCGATGCTTGATCGTTCGCTATCCAATAATGACATGAGCGATCAGCAATTGCATGCTGAAGGGATTGACGCTCATCATGATGAAGAACAGAATGACGAATTTGACGAAGAAAAACTTGTGACTGATCGTCGCTATTCTCGCCGATTGGTCATGTAATATGCATGATCTTACCCGAAGGCTCGGTGGCTAAGCTGAACGAGTGTGTGGCTGGCCACCTGTAACCTTTTGTAATAGCCAAAAATGCTATTACTTATGGAATATTTATACCATCGCCGCGATAATAAGTGCTAAGCAGTAGGGATAACAACTGAGTGATACAGTATAGCATGAAGATTATTGTCGCATTGAGCGCACATCCTAAAATGGGGGTCTTACTCAATACGGCTGCCAGGCGAGCGGCTGAGTTGGGTGTTGACTGGACGGTGGTGTATGTCGAGACACCGATTCACCATTTAAGAGGTGAAGAACATCAGCAAGCGGTTCTACGAAGTATTACCAAAGCGCAAGAAATGGGAGCACACATACGCCGCGTAGAAGCACGCCGTGTCGATGATGGAATTACCACTTTCTTTGAAGAGATAGAAGGGCCGGCAGAATTATTTATTGGTAAATCGCCAACCGTGAAGCGTGGTTTCTTTAAGGCGCGCCCTTTGTATCTACGTCTGCAATCGAAACTTGATGAGAGTATAATCATCAACCCGGTACCATTGCTTGGGCGCAGCCCATCTTCCGAAATTCGAGGTGATATCTTTCGTCTAAGAGCCGTAAAACTAATTCACTTGCTGTATGCATCTGTCAGTGTTTTTTGCGCCTATATCATTACCGAGCTGATTCGTACCACTATGAGTGCCGCCGAATTTAATGCAGCCAGCTATAACACCAATATCGTGTTCATGCTGCCACCGGTATTTATTGCGATTCGCTATGGATTGATTCCAGGAATGACCGCCGCATTGCTTGGGTTTTTGGCGATGAATTATTTCTACATCGAACCGATTTACAAGCTGGATGTGGTGGAAACACATGACATGATCAATGCGATTTTGTTTTTCGGAACGACGCTGATTATGGCATTGGTGGGCAGTTATTCGAATGCTTATGCCGACTCTGTCATGCTGCGCGAGAAACGTACGCAAGTTTTGTTCTCTATCAATGAGGTGATATCCGAATCTGATTCGCGAGATAAGGCGTTAGAGAATATTCACGAGACGATCTCAGAGTTTTTGCAGATGGATGTGGCGATCTTTTTGCCACCGATACTAAACCCGGAAGCCATTGAAGTGGCCTATGCCAGCGAGCTGGCCCATTTCTCTGATTACGAGAATTATGCGATTGAAGATAGCTGGAAGTTGGTGCGCACTACGGGGTGTGGCACGCCGCGTTTTTCAAAATCGCATTGGCGCTTTGAGCCGATGATTACAGGGCATGATCGCTTTGGTGTGCTTGGTGTTCATGTGCCACCTAAATGCTCGATTGATGCGACCTTTGGCCAGCTAGTGGCGGCATTGGCCGATCAGGCAGGCAATATTTTGCACCGTTTGGAATTATCCAAAGAGGTGGAACAAAAACGTATTTCGGAAGAGCGCGAGAAATTGCGTTCTATGTTGCTGTCTTCTGTCTCGCATGATTTGAAGACGCCGCTTGCGTCTATCATTGGCTCGCTCAGCGTTTATCATGGCATGTTTGACACCTTGCCAGATGATAAGAAGCGCGAGCTGACAGAAACCGCCTTAGATGAGGCGCAGCGCTTAGATAGTTTCATTACTAATATCTTAGATATGACGCGCTTAGAGAGTGGGTCGATTGACTTTAAGCAAGAATGGGAAGATCCTGTTGCATTAGTAAAGCGAGTGAAAAAACGTCTGAAGCAACGCTTGCGACATCACACTCTTACCATCAAGCCCCTAGACGCACCGATTGAAATTCAAGTAGATGCTATGATGACGGAGCAGGTGATTCAGAATCTACTCGATAATGCCGCGAAATATACGCCAGCCGGTTCAGACATATTTGTTGAATGGGCAATGGATGATAACAGCTTCTGTCTACGTGTCAGAGACTCTGGCGCGGGTATTCCGGAAGATAAGCTCGCCAAGATTTTTGATAAATATGAGCGCTTGCGTCAGCAAGACAGCAAGGTCGCGGGTACAGGGCTTGGGCTTGCTATTACCAAGGCCGTCATGGAAGGCCAAGATGGCAGCATTACGGTTGAAAACCATGAGCAAGGTGGTGCAGTGTTTACACTGACATTCAAACATTTTCGACTCTTGGAAGAGGGGGTGAAACAAGTCGTATCGTGACGTTACTAAAGGATAAACGCATATTAGCTATTGATGATACGGATGCGATTCGTTCTTTCTTGCGGATCTCAATGGAAGCGCATGGGGCCACCTTCTATGAGGCGGATACTGCAATGGGTGGTGTGCGTTTGGCAAAAGAACAGAACCCCGATTTGGTGGTGCTAGATTTAGGGCTGCCGGACAAGGATGGCTTAGACATTTTGCCGGAGCTAAAAGCCTTGGATGGTGCGCCGAATGTCATTATTCTGAGTGTACGAAAAGATTTATACGTCAAAGAAAAAGCCAGAGAGTTGGGTGCAGATGCCTATCTTACCAAGCCATTTATGATGGATGATCTGATGGAGACAATCCAAGAATATTTGAATCAATAATTGAGAGAACTAAGCGAGAAGGAATATCATGTCGGATATCAAAAACACGGTGCTCATTGTCGATGATGAGCCGCAAATTCGTAAGATGCTGAAGATCACGTTGGAAGGCATGTCCTATAAAACCGAGGAATGCGACAATGGTAAAGAAGGGGTGCGTTTATGTGCCTCTGTGAAGCCTGACCTTGTGTTACTTGATCTGGGCCTTCCGGATATGGATGGTAAGGAAGTGATAGAGCAGGTGCGTGAATGGTCACAGGTGCCAATCATTGTGCTATCCGTTCGCGATGATGATGAAGAGATTGCCAAGGCACTTAATTTGGGTGCCGATGATTATGTCACCAAACCGTTTAACCATGAGGTGTTATTGGCACGTATCAATGCCAATTTGCGTAAAGCCGTGACGAAAGAAGCGGGCGAGTCTGTGCTTGAGAATGGCAAAATTAAGATGGATTTGGTGCGTCATGAAGTTTTTTTGGATGATGAGAAAACCAGCTTCACGCCCAAAGAATATGAGTTGTTGCGTTATCTGATGACCCATCGTGGCAAGATGCTTACCCATAAACAAATCTTGAAGGATGTGTGGGGACCAGCGCATGGCGATGATATGCAATATCTGCGTGTCTATATTGGTCAGATTCGTGAGAAGATCGAGAAAGACTCATCCGCGCCAGACTATATCGTGACAGAGCCGGGTATCGGCTATCGTATGGAAACGGTGAAGCGATTTGAAAGCTCTGACAATACTGGTGAAGATGCAGCATAATTCTAAAAAAGAGGTGTAAAAAAGGCGGCATTAAGCCGCCTTTTTTGTAGTGTGAATAAGCTACATTCGATCGATTGCATCATCTGCGCGGCGTGCCACATGCATGACAAGCGACACGGCGAATAATGCTAGAAAGATGAAAAATAGTAGTTTGGCGATGCCGACACTTGCGGCCGCAATACCGCCAAAGCCGAAGACACCGGCGATAATGGCGACAATGAAAAACATTAATGCTAGTTGCAACATGGTTTACTCCTTCGTTGTAGATTAGTGGTGTGAATGAATGGTCAGAATGGTTTCACCCGACAGGTTGCGTGGCGCAACGATCTGTGTTGTGCCTACATCTTGCTGCTTATTATCGAGTGTCTTCATGTGTTTTTTGAACCTTCCTGATGTGTCGTTTGCTGCCTCTCTCACTTTCAGTAACCGCAGTAATTGTGAGCTTTCCCCACGTTTATTGTGAGGGTTTTTTAAGTTGCTTCCCGTAACCTTTGATAATGGCATTTCTTATCCTTTCTCATTGTCTGATATGTGTTCTGTCGACAAATCCATATTGGCGGGGTGAGGTTCAAATCGCGATAGGTCGGAGGGGGGAATAAGATAAATTATCTATAAATATCAATCTTGATGGATTCTTTATGTATAGCTGATGCGCGCCGCATATTTATTTTACGCCGTCGTACATAAGCTGTGATCATTGATTATTTTTAAGAAGGATGAAATCGATGATTAGAACCACTCTTGCGACTATTTTCGTAACCACCGTACTTGCAGCACCTGTATATGCGGATGAGAGTCTTGGGCAGAAAGCAGACAAAGCGATGCATCAGGTAAAAGATGCGGTTGCTGGTGTCACCATTGATAGTATTGGCGAGAAAGGCGCGGTGACTGTTTCTGGTGAAGTGATTGCACTAGACAGCATTGATAATGAATTCACCTTGAAAGATGAAACGGGCGAGATTGATGTAGAACTCAATCATGATTTAACCGTAACGCTTGGCGATAAGGTGACGGTGAGTGGCGTGATCACCAGTGATATGGGTGAGAAAGAGATCGCCGCTTCGAAAGTGACTGTCACAGAGCAGGGTGTTGATGAGGAAAAAGTGAGTCAATACTCGTACTAAACCCTCGCATATTTCATATATGAAAGGAGAAGGAAGATGATTAAGCAATTGATGTATGTTTCTGTGATAACGGCCGTTAGCAGTTTTGCGTTTGGCTATTCATATGCATCAGATGAGGTGCAATCTTCGGACCTTTCTATTGATGTAAATGATAGCACCATTTCAGTTACCCGTATGGTGGCTAAAGTACGCCCAGATGTGTTCACATTTGATCACTAAGTGGCACACCTACTTGGATTGTTGGTGAGAAAAGCCCCTCTATCAGAGGGGCTTTTTTGTTTCATGCCTAGACACCAAACAGGGCTAAATCAGCCAAAGTTCTGTAGAAATATCGGTTAAGCAGTAAGTTTTATTTGCATTGCAACATAGATCGCATACACTCATGGGCGATGTTGCGATTTACCGATACAGAACAAGCTTACCCTGACGTTCGCTCTCCGGATGAACGCGCAACCGACTTCAACGAAATTTACTCTGAATACGCGGCCGCAAAAGCGGCAGAACAAGCAGCGCGTTGTTCGCAATGTGGCATTCCGTTTTGTCAGGTACATTGCCCGCTTGGTAATCATATTCCCGATTGGCTGCGCTTGGTGGCAGAAGGTCAACTAGAAGAGGCTTATCAAGTCTCAGCTGAGACCAATACCTTCCCGGAGATTTGTGGTCGTATCTGTCCGCAAGATCGTTTGTGCGAAGGCAATTGCGTCGTCAATAAAGGCTTCAAATCAATTACGATTGGTTCGATTGAGAAATATATCACCGAGCAGGCGTGGCAGAATGGTTGGATGAAAGAGTTTAAACCTAGCCGCGAGCGTGCTGAGTCAATCGGCATCATTGGTTCTGGTCCGGCAGGTTTGGCGGCAGCTGAGAAGCTTCGTCGTGAAGGCTATAAAGTGGATGTGTATGATCGTCATGATCGTGCCGGTGGATTGCTCATTTACGGTATTCCGAATTTCAAATTAGATAAGCAGGTGGTTGAACGTCGCATTGCGCAATATGAGCAAAGTGGCATCACGTTTCATCTGAACACTGAAATTGGCAAAGATATATCGCTTGATGCGTTACGTGCCAAGCATGCAGCAGTGCTGATTGCAACGGGCGTCTATCAGGCGCGCGATTTGCGTGTGCCGGGCCGCAATCTGGATGGCGTCGTGCCTGCTTTGGACTATCTCATCGCGAGTAATAAGCGCGGCTTGGGAGATGCGATTGATGGGTTTGATGCAAAGGGCAAACAGGTGCTAGTGATCGGTGGTGGTGATACTGCGATGGATTGTGTGCGCACTGCTGTTCGTCAAGATGCGAAGTCCGTGCATTGTTTGTATCGTCGTGATCGTGAAAACATGCCCGGTTCTGCGCGTGAAGTAAAACACGCCGAAGAAGAGGGTGTGGTGTTTGACTGGTTGACCGCACCGCGTGCTTTTGATGGCGATGGGTCGTTAACGCGTATGTTAGGTCATAAAATGCAGTTAGGCTTCCCAGATGCGCAGGGTCGTCGTAGCCCACAAGAAGTCCCCGATTCTGATTTTGAAAAAGCAGCGGACATGGTGATTTTGGCGCTTGGGTTTGAGCCAGAAAATTTGAGCGAAATGTGGAATGCATCGGAGTTGATGACGGCACGCGGTGGACGTGTCAAAATAGATGCTGATTTTAAAACAACCATGGATGGTGTGTTTGCTGCAGGTGATATTGTGCGCGGCGCATCGCTTGTGGTGTGGGCGATTAAAGATGGTCGCGATGCGGCAGCACAGATTCATCGCTATTGCATGGCGAAAAAAGATAAGAAGGCTGCATAATGTTTGAGCACCCATTGTATGACGCACAAGAAGAGCATGATGCCTGTGGTGTTGGCATGGTGGCGACCATTAATGGTACGCCGTCACGCGAGGTGGTCGAGAAAGGCATTGCTGCACTAAAAGCGGTGTATCACCGTGGTGCGCTCAACTCTGATGGTAAGACTGGCGATGGTGCTGGCATCATGACGCAGATTCCAATTCCATTTTTCCGCCGTGAGATTGAAAAGTTTGGGCGTAGGCCTGAGCCTAAACGTTTGATAGCCGTTGGTATGATGTTCTTGCCGCGTCGCGATCTGGATGAACAGGAAATGTCGCGGGTGATTGTAGAGAGCGAAGCGATGCAGCTTGGCTTTGAAATGATTGGTTGGCGTCAGGTGCCGATTGATACCGGCATCATTGGTACCAGCGCGAATGAGATGCGTCCGGAAATTGCGCAGCTGATTATCACCTGTCCACCGCATGGGGACATGCCATTGGCTGCGGCAAAAGAAGCGTTCGAGCGTGATTTATATCGCATGCGCAAGCGCATCGAGAAGCGAACGGAAGAGCAAGGAATCAAGCAGTTTTATGTGTGCTCGCTATCATGCCAGACGCTTGTCTATAAGGGTTTGTTTAAGGCTGAACAACTCAGCGAGTTTTACCCTGATTTGAATGATCCGGCGTTTCAGTCCTCCTTCATTGTGTTCCACCAGCGCTTTTCTACCAACACAGCGCCGGTTTGGCATTTGGCGCAGCCATTTCGCACGATCGCTCATAATGGTGAGATCAACACAGTGCGCGGTAATACCAATTGGATGCGCACGCATGAAGCCAGCATGGAGATTGAATGCTTTGATGGGGTGATGGATGAATTGCGACCGGTCATTCCCAAAGATGTGTCGGACACTGGTGCGCTTGATGCGGTGATGGAGTTAATGGTGCGATGTCAGCGTATGTTGCCTCTTGCCAAGCATATTCTTATGCCGCCCGCTTGGAGTAAAGACCCGACCATACCAGCGCATCAGCGCGCATTTTTTCATTATTGTAATTGCATCATGTCGCCGTGGGATGGCCCGGCTGCCGTGGTGGGGTGTGATGGCACGTGGTTGATGGCTGGCATGGACCGTAATGGATTGCGGCCAATGCGTTATTTTGTGACCAAAGATGGTTTACTATGCGCTGGCTCTGAAAGTGGCATGGTGCCGATGGCGCAAGATCAGATTCGGATTGCCGGACGCCTTGGGCCTGGCGAAATTATTGCGCTGAATTTGGAAGCGGGGCAGCTCTATCATGATGGTGCGATTAAAGATTGGTTGGCGGCGCGCCACCCTTATGAGGAATGGGAAAAGAACGTTAAGTATCTTGATGATCTACCCAAGACACGTAAGCAGAAAATCAAGCCAGTTACGGCCGATGCATTGCAAAGGCGTCAGTTGGCGGCAGGCCTAACACGCGAAGATATTGATCTGATTTTGAAGCCGATGGTGGTGGACGGCAAAGAGGCGATTGGCTCTATGGGGGATGATACGCCGATTGGTATTTTGTCGCAGCACTATCGAGGCATGCATCATTTCTTCCGTCAGCGCTTTTCGCAGGTGACTAATCCGCCGATTGATTCGCTGCGCGAAGGTCGTGTGATGAGCTTGATTACTCGCCTTGGAAACCGCAATAATTTCTTGCAGAAAAGCCCATCGCAGATGGATGTGCTGGAGCTGGATACCCCAGTGCTCACAAATAATGACATGGACCGGTTGACGCAGCATTTGGGCAAAGAAGTGCATGTGTTAGATGGTGTGTTCGCTGCAAAAGGTTCAGAAGGTGTGTTGCACCAAACGTTAGAATCTTTGAAAGCGCAAATGGATGAAGCATTTGATAAGGGCAAACGCCACTTTGTGCTGAGTGATGAAAAAGTCGATGCGAGTCATGCGGCATTGCCCATGGTGTTATTGGTGTCTGCTCTTCACCATCATGCGATTATGCGTGGTACGCGCAAGCAGATTACGCTGCTGGTGCGATGTGGTGAAATGTTGGATGTGCATCATCTGGCGGTTCTCATTGGAATGGGCGCAACAGTTGTAAATCCTTATATGGCTGAGTTCAGCATTATGCAGCAGCATGAGACACGGCATTACGGCGATATGCCTCTAGATGATTGCGTGCGCCATTACCAAAAAGCACTGAGTGCAGGCATGCTGAAGATCATGTCGAAAATGGGTATCTCGGTGATTAGCTCCTATCGTGGCGGTGCGATTTTTGAGGCATTTGGCCTATCACGCTCACTCATGAATGATTACTTTCCAACACTCAAATCACGCATTTCTGGCATTGGATTGCGAGGCATTGAGCTGCGTATCATAAAGCGTCATGCGGCAGCTTATAGTGAGCAAGATGTGTTATCGCTACCGGCAGGTGGCTATTATAATTTTCGCCGTGGGGGTGAGCGTCATGTCAATGAAGGTGAGATGATCACGCTCATTCAGGAAGCGACTAAGACTGGGCGCTACCAACTCTATAAAGAATATAGCGAGAAGCTGAATAACCGACAGCCGATTTTGCTGCGGGATTTGCTGCGCATCGAATCTGATCGCGAGCCAATCGATATTAACGAGGTTGAGTCGGTTGCGTCCATTCGCAAGCGCTTCATTGCACCTGCCATGTCGCTGGGGGCGCTTAGCCCTGAAGCCCATGAAGTGCTAGCCATTGCGATGAATAAGATTGGTGCATGGAGTAATTCTGGTGAAGGGGGCGAAGGCTCTGAGCGTTATCACCCAAATGATCGCGGTGAGAATCGTAACTCGCGCATTAAGCAGGTGGCGTCTGGCCGCTTTGGTGTGACGGCAGAATATTTGAATCATTGCGATGAAATTCAAATTAAAATTGCGCAAGGCGCTAAGCCGGGTGAAGGGGGGCAGCTGCCCGGATTTAAAGTGACGGCTGAGATTGCACGGCTGCGTCATTCGACACCAGGTGTCACGCTTATTTCGCCGCCTCCGCATCATGATATTTACTCAATCGAAGATTTGGCGCAGCTCATTTATGACCTCAAGCAAATTAACCCAGTGGCGTTAATTTCTGTGAAGCTGGTGAGCCAAGCCGGTATTGGCACCATTGCAAGCGGTGTGGCTAAGGCATTTGCCGATAAGATTCTTATCTCAGGTCATTCAGGTGGGACGGGTGCTAGCCCATTCTCTAGTATTAAACATACGGGAACACCGTGGGAGATGGGGCTATCTGAGACGCATCATCTGCTCATGCTAAACCGTTTGCGTCATCGTGTGACTTTACAAACCGATGGCGGGATTCAGACTGGCCGTGATGTCGTGATTGCCGCCATGCTCGGTGCGGAAGAATATGGCATTGGTACGTTGTCATTGATTGCGCTTGGTTGTTTGCTGGTTCGCCAATGTCATAGCAATACCTGTCCGGTCGGGGTGTGTACGCAAGACCCAGCATTGCGTGCTAAGTTTGAAGGGAATGCTGATAAGGTGATTCATTTGATGACTTTTATTGCCAGTGAGGTCAGAGAGATTCTGGCATCGATTGGCGCGCGGTCGATGGATGAGATTATTGGGCGCTGTGATCTGCTGTATCAAGTGCATAGCGGTAGTGATGATTTTGATGCGCTAGATTTAAGCCCGCTACTTTCATCGGTTGATAATTTGTTGCCAGATGGTTCGCTATATTCGTCGAAAGGAATTGTGGGGCGTAACGAAGTTGGCGCAACGTTAGATCATAGTTTTATTGAGAATGTCGAAGAGGCGTTGAAGAATAAGCAGCAAGTGCAGTTGAGCGCGTCTGTCTTTAATACACACCGTAGCATCGGTGCGCGATTATCCTCGCTCATGCTCAAACATGTGAATTGCGACGAGCTAGCCGAAGATTTTGTGTCATTACAGTTGCGCGGTTCAGCAGGTCAGTCGTTGGGTGTGTTTGCGGTTCAAGGGCTTAAGATTGATGTGCTTGGCGATGCTAATGATTATGTCGGTAAAGGACTATCTGGTGGCTTGATCATTGTGCGCCGTCCGCCTTCTAATAAGCTCAAAACCCAACGACATACGATTATTGGTAATGCGTGTTTATATGGCGCGACTTCTGGTCGTCTATTTGCGAATGGTCAAGCCGGTGAACGTTTTGCGGTGCGTAATTCTGGTGCGACCTCGGTGGTTGAGGGGGCGGGCTCAAATGCATGCGAGTATATGACGGGTGGTGAAGTGGTTATTCTTGGTAATGTGGGTCATAATTTTGCAGCTGGTATGACCGGTGGTATGGCCTATGTCTACGATCCGGAAGGTGGGCTTGCTGATCGCATAAATCTAGATAGCGTGATCTATCATCCATTGCCATCGGGTGAGTGGGAAGAAAAGTTGCATGGGCTGATCACAGAATATGTGCATTACACAGAGTCAGCCTATGGCCGCGCGATCTTGGATAATTGGCCGGAAGAGCGAAAGCATTTTTGGCAGATATGTCCAAAAGAGATGGCTGAGTCTTACGGTTTTGAAGAAGTGGTTTCGCACATCGCATAAATCTTACGTCTCTATTCCGCTTAATGGCAGCAGCCAATTGGCATTAAAGGCTATGCGGCTTTGGCGCCTGATAGAAACTCGCCTAGACCACCCATGACAGCGTCTGCGATATCGTCGCCTGCTTGCTCTTTCACGAAAGCAAAGA